>CAWUJT010000010.1:0-39922 GCA_963922715.1 uncultured Thalassobacter sp. | reverse complement strand
CACGAAATTTGCGTTGGATGCGGCACCGAATGAAGGGCAATGTATATTTGTGCCAGATGCGATTGTCTATCATCAAATCGACCCTCAAAAAATGACTTTGCGCGCCGTATACGCACGGTATGTTCGTATCGGCAAAGTCATTGGTCAAAGACCAGGGGCGAATCGACCCTCCCTCATTTCGATTATTTTTCGTTGTTTTCGCTTTGCTTTAAATTGGATAACAGGCCGCCAAGGGAAATCGGCTCTTATCTTAACAGAATTGGCAATGCGCATCGGACAGCGCAGTACCCACAAAAAAGGATAATCAGCATAATGAACCACAGTGGTTTATCGCCTAATTTCCACCAAACAGATCGCGCGTGAAGACTTTGTCCTTGATATCCTCGATGTCCGCCGTCATGCGATTGGCGACGACCAAATCCGCCTCGGCCTTGAAGGCGTCCAGATCCGCAATCACGCGGGAATTGAAAAAATGACTTTCCGCCAGGACGGGCTCATAGACAATCACCTCGATCCCTTTGGCCTTTAAGCGCTTCATAATCCCCTGGATCGATGACTGACGATAGTTGTCACTTCCAGCCTTCATCACCAATCGGTAAATCCCTACGACCTTAGGGCCTTTCATCAGGATTTGATCAGACAGAAAGTCCTTGCGCGTGCGATTGGCGTCAACAATCGCACGGATTAAGTTCTGCGGCACATTGTTGTAATTCGCCAACAGCTGCTTGGTGTCCTTGGGCAGACAATAGCCACCGTAACCAAAAGAGGGGTTGTTGTAGTGATCACCTATGCGCGGATCAAGACCGATACCGTCAACGATCTGGCGCGTGTTAAGATTGTTGCCAAGAGCATAGCTGTCCAGTTCGTTGAAGAAAGCCACTCGCATCGCAAGATAGGTGTTTGCAAAGAGTTTAATCGCTTCAGCCTCCCCGGGACCCGTCAAAAGGGTTGGAACGTCTTGGACAGCAGCACCCTCCTGGAGCAAAGCCGCGAATTTCTGTGCGGCCTCCGTTGTGTCGCCCACAATGATCCGAGATGGGTAAAGATTGTCATAGAGCGCCTTACCCTCCCGCAAAAACTCAGGGCTGAAAATCACGCGATCTGTCCCAAGCCTCTGCCTAAGATCGGTCACAAACCCAACAGGAATTGTTGATTTGATGATGATGGTCGCGGTTGGGACAATATCAATAACCATCTGTGCCACGGATTCAACACTTGAGGTCTCAAAAGAATTGGTCCGTGGATTATAATCGGTTGGGGTGGCGATGATAACAAAATCTGCCCCCTCATAGGCCTGCGCAGCGTCAGTTGTCGCTGTGAGGTCAAGGGTGTGTGTGGTCAAAAACGTCTCAAGTTCTGGGTCGACAATAGGACACTGTCGCGCATTGACTTGCCGCACCCGGGTTTCATCAATATCGAGGGCAAAAACTGTATGGTTCTGTGCTAGTAAAACTGCATTAGAGAGCCCGACATACCCCAAACCCACAACGGCAATTTTCATCTTATCCCCCTAAGACGTTGCAAAATATGGCACGTCTATTTTCAATTGCCCCATGAAGTCAAATTTGTTTTTGAACGAAAGCTTAAACCCGCCAAGAAGCTCTTCAAAATGAAAAACGCGTCGACAAAGACAGAATAGGCATTGCCAGATAACTGTCTTGTCGGCATGTAAGGACCATGACGGTGACCTTATACAAACGTGATATTCCTGAAAACCTTGATCTTGGACCTGATGTTGCCATCGATTGTGAGGCCATGGGACTTAATCCCCATAGGGACAGATTATGTCTGGTCCAAATGTCGTCAGGCGACGGCAACACACATCTGGTGCAAATTGCAAAAGGCCAGACAGAAGCACCAAATCTATCTAGACTTCTGGCGGATTCATCTGTGACGAAGCTTTTCCATTATGGGCGCTTCGATATTGGCCTGCTTTATCATACGTTTGGTGTACTGACATCGCCGGTTTATTGCACCAAAATCGCCAGCCGCCTTGTACGCACATACACAGATCGACATGGTCTCAAGGCATTGCTGAATGAACTTTTGGGCGTTGATATCTCAAAGTATCAACAAAGCTCCGACTGGGGGGCAGAGATATTAAGCGAAGATCAGCTTTCTTATGCGGCATCTGATGTTTTACATCTCCACCAACTGAGGGAGAAGTTGGACATCATGCTACACCGGGAAGATCGGCGAGAGCTTGCTCAGAAGTGCTTTGAGTTTTTGCCTACACGTGCGCAGCTTGATTTGATCGGGTACCCAGATATCGATATTTTTTCGCATTCATAAAATCAGATTATGATGTTTGACATTAGCTATAGCCGTATCGTTTATGTAACGAAGGTCACTTTGCCGCTGATAGCCTTGGCGCTTTTGTCAACACTCTTCTTAGTATCTGAGCGTCCCGACCCAGCCGATGCACTCCCATTTGCAGACGTTGATGTGACTCAACGCGCTGGGGAACAAAGAATTACAGGGCCCACCCTTTCGGGACGCAGTGAAGACGGTGTGACATTTTCATTCGCCGCAGAATATGCAAAGCCAGAGACGGGTAACCCCAATCGGATGCGCGCCGAAGACGTGCGTCTTGCTGTTGACGGGTTAAAGGGCGCACATACGGTTTTTTTAAAATCCGCCGCCGCATCCGTCGATACACAAAGACGCCTCTTGCGACTTTTGGGTGATGTGACTGTGCGCGATTCTTTAGGGTTTGTTGTCAACACTGATGCTGTTTTGGTGAATATGGGGGTGTTTTCTTTGGTTTCACCTGGTCAAATACGCGGGATCAGCCCTTTCGGTACCATTGCCGCAGGCCGTATGCACATCGTCTCTTTGCCCAATAAAACAGGGGTACAGTTAATTTTTGAAGATGGCGTTGGGTTGGTTTATGATCCGAATGGATCTTAGTTTGAGTTGTTAAAAGGACGCTATCAGTGAAATTCGCATATATGCTTGCTCTGGTCTTTATGCTTCCAATATCTGCCATAGCTCAGGATAATATTGGGTTTGGAACGGCATATGACCCTGATGCGCAAGTTGAAGTTGCCGCCGACACGCTGCGTGTCAATGAAGAAACGCGGCGGGCCATCCTAGAGGGTAACGTTGAAATATCCCAAGATATTCTCAACCTGTCCGCCGCTTTTGTAGAGCTTGACTACATCCAAGAGAACGGAACGCAAAAAATTAACAAGATGATCGCAGATGGAGGTGTTGTGATTACATCAGGCGAAGATATTGCACAGGGCGATCAGGCTATCTATGACCTCAATCTTGGTACCATCGAACTCAGGGGTGATGTGATCATCCAGCAAAATAATACCCAAATGATAGGCGAACGTTTGGTCATCAACTTGAACACTGGGTCAGGAACGATATCGGGTCGTGTCCGCACAACCTTTGGCGGGGAACGAAATTGACGGCATCCCTCACTATAACAGACGGAGATGGCGGGCTAAGGGTTGATAACTTACGAAAATCTTACCGCAAACGTAGCGTTATTCGCGACGTAACGCTCGATCTCTCCCGCGGCGAGGTCGTGGCGCTTTTGGGACCAAATGGATCCGGCAAGACAACGACCTTTTATTGTATCGCTGGGCTTATTGCACCAGATGCGGGAGAGGTTGTTCTGGATGGGCGGCGGATCACACGCCTGCCAATGTACCGGCGGGCCAGAGCGGGCATTGGATATCTCCCACAAGAGATATCTATTTTTCGCGGCCTGACCGTTGAACAAAATATAAAGGCTGTTCTGGAGGTTGTTGAACAGACATCCCAGCGCCGGAAAGAACGGCTCGAATACCTTCTTTCAGAATTCAATATTGAACACCTGAGACGCTCACCTGCGGTGGCCTTGTCGGGCGGCGAACGAAGGCGAGTGGAGATTGCGCGTTGTCTTGGGGCAAAGCCAAAATACCTTTTGTTAGATGAACCTTTTGCTGGTGTAGACCCGATTGCTGTGAGCGAAATTCGCAACCTTGTTTCAGATCTTAAAAATCGCGGCATAGGCGTTTTGATCACGGATCATAATGTTCGAGAAACGCTTGGCATCGTTGACCGCGCTTTTATCCTACACAACGGCTCTGTTCTGATGTCTGGCAGCTCTAAAGATGTTATAAATGATGAAAATGTACGCCGTGTTTACCTTGGGGAAAATTTTTCATAATGAGTACTTTCTTGGGACAAAGCCATAGAACGTTTGTTTATATTGCACGTAGCCAAAAAAAGTAGCGTTGACTCATCCTGTTATCAGCGGTTTTATAGTCCTTATTTTGAAGATAGAATCTTAGACATCTCAACCTCGAATTTTAAGGGAGGCACACGTCGAAGTCATGCGATTTCAAGTCAGCGGAAAACAAATCGACCTTGGAGACGCTTTGCCGGACCACGTAGAGAAGAGCATCGATAGTGTTATAAAAAAATATGCGGAGCGGCCCACGGACGCCCATATCGTCTTTTCTCGTGAGGCACATGAATTTATCTGTGAGGTCACCGTTCACCTTAGCACGGGTTTAAAAGCATTCTCAAAAGCACATGCATCTGATATTTATGCCGCTTTTGAGACGAGCGCGGATAAAATGGAAAAACAGCTTCGGCGCTACAAACGCAGGCTTAAAGACCATCATAAATCCCGCGAAGAGCCCATCGAACTTATGATTGCGCCCTCATACGTCTTATCCCGCGATCAGGAAGAAGGGGAGGAGCCAAAAGACCTTCAACCTTTGATTATAGCCGAAATGGAAGCAAAAATTCCTTCCCTGTCTGTTGGGGAAGCGGTTATGCAAATGGAACTTGAAGCAGCCCCTTTTCTTATCTTCCGAAATGAAAAGCATACAGGTTTAAATATTGTATACCACCGCGATGATGGTAATATAGGGTGGATTGATCCGGAATTACCTGAAAGTAAGTAATCGATTCATCAGATTTAAAATTAAAAAGGGTAAAAAGTTGATTTTAAAAGATATTCTCCCCCTTGAAGCCGTTAAGGTTTATGCAAGTACCAGCAGCAAAAAGCGATTGTTCCAAGACATTGCTGATATCGCCAGCGATGTGTATCGCGTGTGTCACAAAGAAACCCTCTCGGCCTTGTTGGAGCGTGAATCGCTTGGACCAACAGGCGTAGGGAATGGCATTGCTCTGCCACATGCCCGCCTGTCGAGATTGGAGAAAGTCGTCGGTATCCTTACACTCCTGCAAAAACCCTTGGAGTTCAATTCCATAGACCGTAAGCCTGTGGATTTGATTTTCACGCTTTTGGCCCCCGAAGACGTTGGCGTGGATCATTTGAAATCTCTGGCACTTGTCGCGCGTACCTTACGGGAAGATTCGTCACTTTGTGGGAAATTACGCTCTAACCCGAATCCGAACGTGATTTACACACTGCTGACCGAGACAGAAAAACACAAGGCAGCATGAGTGATCTAATACGCGGCCTGTAACGCATAAGACATTAAGATCAATATAAACGATCAAATCCAAATATTACGTAATCATCTGGGTAAGCCGCGCGCACAAGCTGATCCATTTCTGTGACATAAATATCTGACAAGTCATCAAAACGCGGCAAGCTTATTTTTTTTACCACATCATCATCTCCGACGATTTGCGCAAACGCTTGCACCAAACGATCCTCTCGCAAAATCCGATGCGGTAAAAGAAATTCAGAAAATGTAGCAATAGCTGAGATCTGCGGCGCCAAAACAGGTTTTACGAACAGGGATGTTTGCCCCCCTAAAAGAGACTTTAAAAACCTCAGGTATCCTAAAAAGGCATCTCTGTAACTTTCCTGATCGTCTTCATGAATTTGATGAATGGGAATGGCGTATTGTTGACGCAGCGCTTTGCGTATTCTGTCGAAACCTGCTGCATCTTTATTCAGGACCTTAGATTTGAATATATGATAAGCACGCACAAGTGGATGCCGTACAACCGTAAAGGAAAGAAACCCTGGGTGTTTAACCATCCAATCCCGAAGTTCTTTTTCGGTTAGCTTTTCATTCATGGCCCGTGCATCTAAGCTTTTAAGCCAATTTATCACCGTTGCGTTGGGTCCACCGAATATGGGTTGAAAAACCAGTGATTTCTCGTTTGAAATCGCAACCTGTAAAACGGAAATACCAGAATTTGCCTGTGCTATCGGCGACGATCCAAAATCAAATGGGCGCAATCTGGCAATTGCTGCATCCATTTGTTCTGGATTGATAACCTTATCTCTCAAGGCACCTGGATTTTGTCTTTTCAACTTGTCGGGGACTTTTTCGATTTTGTGGTCTTGCCCTAAAAATGCAAAAATGCCGTTCAGAATGGAAATGTCTGTTATATCTTCATAATCGATATAGTAAGCTGTCTGCCCACTGACCTGTAAAGTCTTCAAGATCTTTTGCTTGAAGTGTCTTTGTTCTTCCAAGTGATTAAAAAATTCGTCGGCATCGAATGTCGCTTGGGCATTTTTGGCCATTTTAGGATTGGTCATGCGCCATTGCCCTGTTTCTTGGGCAATTTTCAATGAGACGTAAGACTCTAGCGGATTGCGAGAGAGAATTATTTTCGCACAGGTTTTGTCCTGTAAGACGAGATCGAGGATCCGTGGATCGTGATCGTGAAAAAACCGAAAGCCGGGGAGCTTTGTTGTATCTTTCTTCATCGCACCCAGAAGCCGCGTTGGATTATCTTCTCTGTCCTGCAGTGTGATCCCTAGAAGTTCATCTCGCTTCGCGGAGCCAACAAAAATCGGGTTAAACGCTTCCCCATAAAGCGCCAAAGTTGGACAGGTTCTGAGACTTTCTTCCAAATGGTTGGAGCCGGTGCGCATTTCAGCGAATATCACAAAGGAAGAAAACTGAGGCATTTTAACAATGATTAACCTGCTTGATACATTGGTGCTTGTGTGTAATCGCCAATATGAAGCGGTTTGACACCTTGATTGCGCAGTTTTTGGACAAATCGTCCAAAATCTTGCAAATCTCTGAATGTTGGAATGTCTGTCAAAATACGACTTGGAGATGGGGAAATAACATCGAAAATTTCCTGTAACCGCTCTTTAGGTTCATGGATAAAATCACTGAGCGTCCAAATCCAGACCTGAGCCGTCACATCGCTGGCCTTTAATTTCCTCAATATCCATGTTTCCGTATTTTGCAAACGCACAGCTTTTTCACGAATATTCTCAAAGGCCGCATGTTCAAATGAAAGTGGGATCAGCCAGGCCCCAGTGATCATTGTAAGTCTTGCATTCGCGTCGTGGAGCATAAGATCCAAAGGTACCTTCGTATCCTCCAGACCTAACTGAAAACTTTGCATTTCCCCTCTATTGGACCAAATGAGATTCGTAAGAAATTGCTTGGTGCGATAATTTCGAAGATTTGACGAGGTGCTCAAACACCCCGTGAAGATCTTCATGCCACCCGCAAATTCTGCACCCTCAGGGGCATAAAGATGACCATGGACACGTCCGCCGACATTTTTTTCCAACCATCCCTCAAAATTCTGAAAAACATCTGTCAGGCCACAAAACACATTATAAGGCTGTGCTGTCCGCCACTTGTGCGATCTTCCAACAGGAAAACGGCTTTGCATATAAAGCCCTTGTCGTCCTTTGACCCTTTGCTCCAGGGCTTTGTTGAAGACACGGTTGATCCGGGTTGGATTGGGGTCTGACATGCGCGCCGCCCGGCCTGGGGGAACCAAGAATGTCTTATAAAGTCGATCGGCCTGAGGCCAGATTTTACGTGCCATATAACAATCAGAGCGGCGCAAAAGCTGCAAATGGTCATCATAAAAGACGTGCGGCAAACCCTGATGATCAAACTTTGAAAGCGTCAGAGAATGGCTTTCGATGTTATCAGACCATCTGCGAATAAGCGTTTGAAAATACGCCTCATCTGGAATCCAAACCCGATGAAACCATCGGTCAATAGTCCCGCGATCAGGATCGTTGAGGATCTGTGTCAGGCTTTTGTTGGTCAGACACCACCACTGGCTGCCAAGATGGGGAACGATGCCTTTGGGAAACTTTCTTTTGAATTTGATCCGGCGTTGAAAGTTCACATAACGATCAAACAATTTTCTTTGCTTTTTCCAGGAAAACGGAAACCGGAGTGTGAACCTTTCCAGGCCAAGCCCATCCGTGGCCCAATCGACATCTTGCGCTCTGACACTTTCGATAAAATCAACATCGGGGTGTTTTGCCAAATGCGCCCTGAGTTCTTCGACTGGCCGCAGCGGCAAACACGATCCAGAGGCCAGATAAACATGGCCAACCTCTGGAAATGCCTCCAGCATGTCTTCACAGGCCAGTTGGGTGGCGGCCACCATCGACCAACAGCCCCATTCCACCTTGACCCTTTTGCAAAATCTGACATTCGGATACTCGGACAAAGCGTCTTTAAACTTTTCAAACGCCGCCGTTTTCACCTTTTTATCGACGTGGATAACAACGGGACATTCTCGCATAACCATATGGTGCACAACCTGCTGTGCCCGACCAAAAGCGGTATGCACCAGCATGACAAAACCTAAACTCATGCCCAGTTTCCCTTACTCATCAGCCCAAGCGTTTCCAGCTGTCGCCAGTTGACATATTCCTCTGAAGCCTCTGTCCAAAGATATGTGCGGGACACATCTTTCTCTGCATATGCTTGATACTCTTGGCTATCTTTATAATGCTCTTTTCGATCCAACTCTTCATGGATTTTGGTCACGAAGGTATTGAGGAACTTTGTATGGAGAAGCATACCGCAAATCTGCTCCCCCCCCGAACGGTCATAGGTTATATTCAAACTTCTGGGCAACAACGCATGTGTGGAAGACACATAGACATAGCGCCTGTTCCAATAGACCAGCGGCGTTTTATTGAGCGCCGGCGCCGCATAGGGATTATCCATAAAAAATACACGGGCGCGGGGGCCGCCCTGGATCCATAAATTTCCAAGTTCAGGATTTCTTTCCATCACATAATTCGCGCTGTCAAACCATGGTGCAACCTCAAAGGGGTTTTGCCCTTCCTCATAGTGCGCCTCTTCAACGGCGCTTTTGGGATACATATCCAAAAGCATCGCGCTCATACTGCGGATGCCCGCGCCCGACAACCAATCCGTCAAAGCCTTCAGCGGCCGCGTATCGCAATAGGGATAAACCAAGAACTCATCGACATCGACGGTGAGGGTCCAGTGACCATGAGCATACCGGCGTGCAAGCCAGTTGAGCCAATCGACACCATAGGCGGAGGCACGGTAGCTGTGCTGTGTTTGCCATAGTGATACATCTTCTTGCTTTAACAAGTATGTGTCGCTGCCATCACTGCTGTCATTATCGACGATCAAAAAGTGGCGCACGCCCATATCACGGTAGTATTTTAGAAAATAGGGCAGCCGGATGCGTTCATTACGCAGGGTCGTCATAACAATAATATCCCCTGAACGTATGTTTTTCGTCCGATTGGCCAATGGTTTGAGTTGGCGACTTTTGCGCAAAGCCCGTAGAAGCCAGTATTTACGCCTCAGGCGCAATCGATATCTTTGCCGCCAATTCACTGCCACGCGCCTCTTGTCATCAGACCAAACTGTTCCAATTGCCGCCAATCCTCAAACCGCGCTGTTTCGGAATGCCAAAGTATGGGTCCTTCGATCAGGTCATCATAATAGGTGTCATAATTTTCAGTGTGGGTGAAATGTTCCGCGCGCTGTTTTTCCTCGGCGGATTTCTCAACGATTTCTGGTAGGAATTTTGTGTGCAACAAGACACCCGTGGGCAAATTCAAACGCGCATCAAAAGCATTGTTCAAAGATCGCGGGAAAGCAATATGTGTTGAGCTGATATACACCGTACCGACAGAGCGCCAGATCAAGGGAATTTTATGAAGATGCGGCCCAATGTCTGGATTATCCGGGAAAAACACGCGCTCCCGAACGCCACCACGGATTGAGATATTTTTGTATTTCGGCTGATAACACCACCAATAGCCCCAAGGATCAAACCCTTTGAGGTAGCTCAAAGGATTATCATCAGAGCTAACCGATCCAACGCCAAGATGGCTTTCTGGATACATATCGAGCATCATCGCCCCAAAACTTCGCGCCCCTTGTTTTTTGAGATAGCCTGTCAATTCTTTGAGGTTTCGGGTTTCATGATGTGGATAAATAAGAAGCTCATCGGCATCGACCGTAAGACACCAGTGCCCTGTTCCATACCGGATCTGGAGCCAGGTCAACCAATCCATGCCAAACCGACTTCTGCGATAACTTGATCGCGTTTTCCAGACAGAAACGTCTGGGGCTTGTTTCAGAATATCCCGTGTCTCATCGGTGCTCGCGTTATCCACAATCAAAAAATGATCGACGCCAAGCTGGCGGTAATGTGAGAGCCAATGGGGCAAACGGTGTGCTTCATTCCGAACCGTCGCAAAAGCCAGGATCATATTTTTTGAAATGGTATCCGTTCTATTTGTCACGGAAACAATTCTACGGCGTCGCTGGATGGCCCGCCGGAGAAACCTGAACCTGTTTCTGCTAAGCATCAATCTGATGTGAAAATCACCTATCCATGTCATAGGCCTATATGTAGCGGATTAGAACATTTGGTTCTACATCTAGTTGTCGTAATGGCCTGTTTGATGCCATCGCCATGCATCTTTCACAATCGTATTGAGTGTTGAGTTCTTTGGGCTCCAGCCCAGTTCTTTCTGCGCGCGTGTCGACCCTGAAACGAGGCATGTCGCATCACCCGGGCGCCGTTCTCCTTCAACGACGGGCACCTCCCGATTGGTGACAACAGCCGCATGGTTGATGACATCACGAACCGAGAACCCATGCCCCGTTCCTAAGTTAAAAACACGCGGCGCGGGCTTGCCATCAAGAAGCCACCCAAGTCCACGCACATGCGCATCGACAAGATCGGTCACATGGACATAATCGCGAATACATGTGCCATCTGGTGTGTCGTAATCGCTGCCGTAAATTGTCAGGGCCGACCGCTTGCCCGCTACGGCGTCAAGCAATAACGGGACAAGGTGCGTCTCCGGCGTATGAAATTCGCCAATTTCAGACTCTGGATCGGCGCCCGCCACGTTGAAATATCGAAAGATGACAGGCCGCAGCCCGTGGCTTTCACCGAAATTAAACAGTATGTCTTCGATCGCGCGCTTGCTTGCGCCGTATGCATTGATCGGGTTTTGGGTGCTGTCTTCATCAAGCACGACACCGTCCTGATCGCCGTATGTGGCACAGGTCGATGAAAAGACAATGTTTTTACACCCCGCCTCTAGGGCTGTTTCAATCAAATTCAGGGACGTGAGAACATTCCCGCGCCAGTATTTTCCCGGGTTTGTCATCGACTCCCCGACCAGCGAAAGGGCTGCGAAATGCATGATGGCAATAGGGTTGTGGTGCTGAAATGTTGCGGCCAATCTTTCTTTGTCCGCAAGATCGCCCTGTATGAATGGACCAAACTTCACCGCTTCCGACCAACCTGTTGACAGATTGTCGTATGTTACAGGATTATACCCGGCGGCCTTGAGTGCTTTACACGCATGGGAGCCAATGTACCCAGCCCCGCCGGTGACTAAAACAGTCTTAGCCATACGATTTTTTATGATTGCGCGCCACAACACCTTCGACAAAGTTAAGTAAATCGTCTTTCAGATCGGCTCTTTTCAAACCGAAAGCAACCGTTGCCTGAAGATATCCAGATTTAGATCCGCAATCGTATCGTTGACCGTCAAAACAATACCCAAAAACATTGTTGGCCTGCGCAATCTCCAAGGATATCGCATCTGTCAACTGGATTTCTCCCCCAGCACCCTTTTCAATACGTCCCAAGTTATCAAAAATCGAAGGCGTCAGAATATAACGCCCAATAACCGCATGATTGGAGGGCGCCGCCCCCTTGGGTGGTTTTTCAACCATCCCTTGCACAGATAAAATTGGACCGTTCTGGTTTTGAACATCAAGAACACCATAATTCGATGTCTGCTCTGGCGCAACCTCCATAGCTGCGACCATATTGCCGCCTGTTTCAGCATAAGCTTCCACCATTTGTTGCAAACATGGCTTTTCGGCACAGATTACATCATCGGGCAAAATCACGGCAAAAGGCTCATCGGTTGCCATCAATCTGCGCGCACACCACACCGCATGACCCAGGCCCAAAGGCTTATGCTGACGGATGTAGGCAATAGCGCCTGAGTCCATATTTGTTGCCTGCAGAACATTCAAAAGACTATTTTTGTTTTTCTCTGCCAACGCGCTTTCAAGCTCTTTATTGTGGTCGAAATAATCCTCCAGCGCGGATTTTCCGCGCGATGTGACAAAGATAAACTCATCTATGCCAGCCGCGCGGGCCTCATCAATCGCATATTGAATCAGCGGGCGGTCAACCAGCGTCATGATTTCTTTGGGAATGGATTTTGTTGCTGGAAGGAACCTTGTTCCGAGACCCGCAACCGGAAATATTGCCTTGGATACTTTGCGTTTCATAAATTCGCTCAATTAGTGCTTTATAATTTTTTTAAAATTGAAATGCCTTTATATTTTGTTGAAAATAAGGCGTTTCCCTCACTTTGGATATGGGTATATTTCAATACTTGGCGCAAACGCTATAAAAAATGGATTTTCATAGTTGGGTTTTCCATAAACAAACTCTGAAAGGTCATTTAAACAAAGCATCTGACCGCCGGCTGCACGCAAAATCGCATCGCCTGCTGCCGTGTCCCATTCCATAGTACGTCCCAAACGCGGATAAAGATCGGCCTCCCCAGAAGCGACGAGGCAGAATTTCAAAGAAGACCCCGCACTTTTACTTCCAGAGGGTTTATATAATTCGATGTAAGCCTCTGTTGCGGCATCGCGGTGTGATTTAGAGGCAACAATACGTAATCGTTCAGGGTCGGGGCGTGATACGGACAGCAGGTGATACATGCCCACCACCTCATGGTCGAACGGCCCTATTTCCTCTACCGCGCCAGCATCAGGGGACGTATAAAACAATCGACCGCGCGCCGGCGCATAAACAACCCCGTACAGAGGAATGCCTTTATCGACATAGGCTATATTAACCGTGAAATCGCCATGCCGTTTGATAAACTCTTTCGTTCCATCCAGAGGATCGACAATAAAAAACGTATCGTGACTTTGGGTGTGTGTATTTGCTTTTTCTTCTGTGACGATCGGGACATCCGGATACGCCGCCCTGAGACCTTCGAAAATAAGTCTGTCGGCGACATGATCCGCTTGTGTCACAGGACTTTGGTCACTTTTCAAATCCACATCAAAGTTATCTCTTTCATAAACCTCAAGGATTTTCTCACCCGCCAAAAGCGCAAGATTGCGCATCGTTTTTACCATAAATATCGCGTCCATATGAAACTCTGCTTCAGTAGATATTGTTTTTTTTACAAAATAGCGGCAATCTCTTCTTGAGCATAGAACAAAAAAGCAGTGGCGGATGTTTGGACCAAATTTGAAGAAGTCAACACGAACAAGTGCCCTTGAGACGTTGGAGCTGATCTACCACGTCACAGTCTACAATATACGAAAATCTCATAGAAATGCCCTGATAGGGCTAGGGATGGAAATTGTACAGGCTATTATATTCATTGGTGTTTTTTATGTCATGTTCTCATTTTTCGGGTTGCGCGGCATGGCGATCCGTGGGGATTTCACGCTGTATTTGATGTCGGGGATCTTTCTTTTCACGACTCATATCAAAGCAATAATGGCTGTCTTTTCAGCGGAAAGCACCACATCTGCCATCATGAAACATGCGCGGATGAATGCGATTATTACCATTGCAGCCAGCGCGCTCAAAGCGCTTTATCTTCAAGTTCTTGCGATGGTGGTTATTCTGCTGACAGTACACGTGATTATCAATCCGATCGAAATCTATGATCCCGCGGGGGCGATGGGTATGCTGTTTGCCGCTTGGTACTCTGGTATTGGGATTGGTATGATTTTCTATGCCGCGAAGCCTTGGGCCCCAGAATTCATCAAAATTTTTAACCAACTTTATTCACGATTAAATATGATAGCGTCAGGGAAAATGTTTGTTGCCAATACTATGCCGGGATTTTTACTGCTGTATTTCACATGGAACCCGTTGTTTCATTGTATTGATCAAGCACGGGGATTTATCTTTATAAATTACAATCCACACAATTCCAGTTTGAGTTACCCGTTTATCGTTGCCACAATTTGTATCATCATAGGTCTGTTAGGTGTGCAATATACACGCAAATATGAATCGATGAGTTGGGGCGCCGGACGCTAATTTACGACGCGCAATGTAAGATTAATTCTGCCGCCATTTTGTAACAATGTAGAAGACTTAAATCGAACGCGATCGACACCATGATAGCAAAGGCGCGCATCACCGCCCATCACGACAACATCCCCAGAACGAAGCCAAATACTTTGGGTCTTGCCGCCGCGTGTTTTGTTGCCCATGCGAAACAAGGCCTCATCGCCTATTGAAACGGAGACAACCGGCCAAGAAAAATCCGCTTCGTCTTTATCTTGATGAAGCCCCATTTTTGCGTCTTGGTCATAAAAATTAACTAAACAGCACTCTGGTTCACGACAAACACCTGACACACGGTTCCAAATCTTCAAAACGCTTTGCGGGATATGAGGCCAGGCAATGCCGGATGGATGATGGTTTTCATAACGATATCCCGCTCGATCCGAAATCCATCCATATTGTCCCGCAGAGGTCATTTGAACAGACATCTGTTTTCCCTGCGCAGTTTTTGGTCGAAATAAAGGCGCCGCGCGCACAATATCTCTGACGGCATCAAGTATGACGCTTTGCTCCTCAACGGGCAGGAGACCTTGATAAATGGTGAATCCGCGTATGGAAATTTCTGGCATAATACGTTTCTGGCATAGATTAGGACAGTCACAAGAGATGTATTGCAATCTGATGGACTTTTAATAGCTCTGGGGTGCTTGCGGCGGCGATCTGCGCTACTTATATACCGCTCGAATACGAAAAATTCGTTTTGGGATCATCTGAGGAGAGGCTTTTGAAGATCTCTTTGGAACTAAATCGCCTAGGAAAGGACTAAACATGGCCAAAGTTATCGGCATTGACCTCGGCACTACAAACTCTTGTGTCGCAATTATGGATGGCAGCCAACCAAGAGTGATTGAAAACTCTGAAGGCGCGCGCACAACCCCCTCCATCGTTGGGTACACGGAAGACGAACGCCTGGTTGGACAGGCTGCAAAACGTCAGGCCGTCACAAACCCGGAAAACACCGTTTTCGGGGTGAAGCGATTGATTGGGCGACGCTTTGATGACGCACATCTTGAAAAGGATAAGAAAAACCTGCCTTACAACGTTGTCAACGGCGGGAATGGGGACGCTTGGGTTGAAATTCGCGGTGAGAAATACTCACCTGCACAAGTCTCTGCTTTGATTTTGCAAAAGATGAAAGAGACTGCAGAAAGTTATCTCGGAGAGGATGTAAAGCAGGCTGTCATCACTGTGCCCGCCTACTTCAACGACGCACAACGCCAAGCCACAAAGGACGCCGGAACAATCGCAGGTCTTGAAGTTTTACGCATCATCAATGAACCGACTGCGGCGGCCCTTGCCTATGGCCTTGATAAAAAAGACAGCAAGACCATCGCCGTTTATGACCTTGGCGGCGGGACATTTGATGTGACAATCCTAGAAATCGACGATGGCCTTTTTGAGGTCAAATCCACCAATGGGGACACATTCCTTGGCGGTGAAGATTTTGACATGCGCATCGTCAACTATCTGGCAGATGAGTTTAAGAAAGAAAACGGCATTGATTTAACGCAAGACAAGATGGCGCTGCAAAGGCTGAAAGAAGCCGCGGAAAAAGCGAAAATAGAACTCTCCTCAAGCGCGCAGACAGAAATAAATCAGCCGTTCATCTCGATGGGTTCAAACGGTCAGCCCCTCCACCTTGTGTTGAAGCTGACCCGGGCCAAGCTTGAAAGCCTGGTCAGCGATTTAATCAAACGGTCCATGGACCCTTGCAAGGCCGCGTTGAAAGATGCGGGCCTCAGCACTGGAGACATTGACGAGGTGGTTTTGGTTGGCGGACAGACCCGCATGCCAAAGGTGATCGAAGAGGTGACTAAATTCTTCGGGAAAGAACCCCACAAAGGTGTGAACCCCGATGAAGTTGTCGCCATGGGTGCCGCGATCCAAGCCGGTGTTCTGCAAGGCGACGTCAAGGATGTTGTTCTTCTCGACGTAACGCCTTTATCCCTCGGGATCGAGACCTTGGGTGGCGTGTTCACACGTCTGATCGATCGTAACACGACCATTCCAACCAAGAAGAGCCAAATCTTCTCAACCGCAGAGGACAACCAAAACGCTGTGACCATCCGCGTGTTCCAAGGCGAAAGAGAGATGGCGTCTGACAACAAAATCTTGGGTCAGTTCAACTTGGAAGATATTCCACCCGCCCCGCGCGGTTTGCCGCAGATCGAAGTGACATTCGATATTGATGCAAACGGGATCGTCTCTGTCAGTGCCAAAGACAAAGGCACCGGCAAAGAACAAAAGATCACAATCCAGGCCTCGGGCGGACTGTCTGATGAAGATATTGAGGCGATGATCAAAGACGCCGAAGCCAATGCAGAGGCAGACCAAGAGCGTAAAGAGCTTGTCGAAGCCCGCAACCAGGCGGAAAGTTTGATTCACTCAACGGAGAAATCTTTGGAAGAACATTCTGACAAGGTTGATCCAACCACGGTTGAAGCCATTGAACTGGCCATCTCTGCCCTCAAAGATGATCTTGAGAAAGAAGATGTTCAGGCCGAAAAAATCAAGTCTGGCATTCAAAATGTGACTGAAGCCGCAATGAAGCTTGGGGAGGCTATCTATAAAGCCCAGGCAGAAGCACCTGAAGGTGGCGCACCGGACGAAGACCCAACAGAACATTCTTCGACTTCCAATGATGACGACATTCTTGATGCCGATTTTGAAGACTTAGATGACAATAAACGCGCCTAATCCTCGGGCATGACTACGGGCGCGCATGTATTTGCGCGTCCGGCCAAAGGAGTTAGGGAATGGCAAAACGTGATTATTATACTGTTTTAGGCGTCAATAAATCCGCATCACCTGATGAAATCAAAAAAGCCTACAGACGCAAAGCAAAAGAACTTCATCCCGATCGAAACGCTGATAACCCGAATGCCGAAGCACAATTCAAAGAGGTGAATGAGGCCTATGAGGTCCTCAAAGATGGGGATAAAAAGGCCGCTTATGATCGCTTTGGGCATGCTGCCTTTGACGGTGGTATGGGCGCGGGCCCTCGTAGTGCACAGGGCGGTCAAGCTGATTTTGCAAGTGCATTCTCGGATGTGTTTGAGGATCTTTTTGGTGATTTTATGGGCGGTCAACGTGATCGCACCGGGCGCCAACGGGCGACCCGTGGTGCTGACTTGCGGTATAATCTGAAAATCACGCTTGAAGAGGCGTATAACGGCCTGCAAAAATCTATCATTGTCCCAAGTTCTATCGTCTGTGATGTATGCAGCGGAACAGGCAGTGAAGGAGGCAGCCAGCCGACGGCTTGCCCAACTTGCGCTGGCATGGGTAAAGTCCGCGCACAACAGGGATTTTTTACCGTAGAGCGGACGTGTCCATCGTGTTCCGGCGCGGGCTATATTATAAAAAACCCTTGCAAAGCCTGTCATGGAACAGGGCGTATCGAAAAAGAACGGCAGCTTTCTGTCAACATCCCAGCGGGTGTTGAAACTGGTACACGTATCCGCCTTAGCAATGAGGGGGAAGCCGGGCTTCGGGGCGGCCCTTCTGGAGACCTTTACATCTTTATAGAGGTGGAGAAGCATCCGATTTTCGAAAGAAATGATCTCAATCTCTATTGTCGTGTCCCCGTTTCTATGTCGAGTGCCGCTTTGGGTGGAGAAATTGAAGTGCCGACAATTGATGGCGGACGAAGCCGTGTGAAAGTACCCACCGGGGCGCAATCTGGCAAGCAAATGCGGCTACGTGGCAAGGGCATGCCTGCCCTCCGTGGCACTGGGTTTGGCGATATGTATATCGCACTTGCGGTTGAAACGCCGGTAAACCTGACCTCCCGTCAGATTGAATTGCTCAAAGAATTCGAAAAGTTGTCTGCGGAAAACAATCCCGAAGGCGAGAGCTTCTTTAAGAAGGTCAAAAACTTTTGGGATGGGATCACGCACTAAGATCATCGTAACATCAGCGCCTCCACTTCCGACGCTGTTGGGATCGCTTCGGAGGTGCCCTTTTTCGTGACCTGAAGCGCTGCGGCAATCACAGCCCTGCGAAGGGCATCGATTTGAGACAAACCTTGATCTAATCCCGCGACCAAATAGCCCGCAAAACAATCCCCCGCCCCGGTTGTGTCCACAACGCGGTCCACTGGATAGGCGGGCAGGGACGCCACACCGACCCAGTCCACCCCTTGATCCCCGCGGGTGATGATGCGCTGTGCAGGTATAGAACCAAGGTTCTCCTCTAAAGCTTTGTTCTCCCCCTCGTTTACAAGCAACAGGTCAATATAGGGCAAAATTTCCTGGACACACTCAGGGTCAAAAGGGGCTGCTGAATAGGCAACATTCATGTGTTTGTCTTGTGCTGCTTTGGCCGCCTCAACCGTTCCATTTGTCTCATTCTGGAGCAAAAGCCAATCGCCACTTTGACCATGATGAAAATCCGGCAAGCAGCGATTTGCACCAGGATATAAGACTATTGCATTCTCACCTGTTGGATCGACTTGAATAATCGCATGGCCCGTGGGTTCTGACACACGTCGTACACCGTCTGTCTTAACCTGATAGCTTTGTAACAGCGCGATCAGCCAATCGCTATCCGGCCCCACAGCACCGATATGAAAAACATCCGCGCCGGCTTGGGCTGCTGCGACGGATTGATTGGCCCCTTTGCCGCCAAGCGTTCGCAAAACGGACGTCGCCGCAAGCGTTTCCCCGGGCTGAACCAGGTGAGGCACGTTGTAGATATAATCTGCGTTAATGGACCCATAACAATAAACGGCCATTTGTTAACCCTTTCTGGTCTAAAGGTTTCCAAGAGTTTTCTGCACAATCGATTGTCGGCCCTCAAAAGCCCGCATAGTATCGGCAGAAGGAGGATATTTTATGTCTAAAGTCACACCTATGATGGCGCAATATCTGGACATTAAGGCCGATGTCCCAGATGCACTTTTGTTTTATCGTATGGGTGATTTTTATGAGATGTTTTTCGATGATGCAACTGCAGCGGCAGATGCCTTAGACATTGCCCTTACCAAACGCGGAAAACACAACGGCGATGATATTCCCATGTGTGGGGTCCCGGTTCATGCAGCGGAAAGCTACCTCAACGCCTTAATCCGCAAAGGGTTTCGCGTTGCGATCTGTGAACAACTTGAAGACCCAAAGGACGCCAAAAAACGTGGCTATAAGTCTATTGTCCGTCGGGGGATCGTACGACTGGTCACACCCGGCACGCTGACCGAAGAGGCACTGCTTGAGGCCCGTCAAAACAATTACCTTGCCGCTTACAGTCAAATCCGGGGGAAAGGGGCGCTCGCCTGGGTCGATATTTCAACAGGGGCATTTTCTGTAATGCCCTGCCCCGAAGTGCGCCTTGGCCCAGAGCTTGCGCGTCTAAAACCGTCAGAGCTTCTTTTGACGGAAGGTAAAACCATCGCCCAAGAGGACGCTCTTGTGACACTCACCCCTTTGGCACAAAATGCGTTTGACAGCGATGGCGCGTCTCGCCGGTTACGGGCATTTTTTCAAGTCCAGGATCTGTCTGCATTTGGTCATTTTGAACGGGCGGAACTGTCTGCCATGGGTGCAGTCCTCTCATATTTGGATCTTACGCAACGTGGGCATTTGCCATATTTAAAGCCCCCGCAACAGGAGAATGCGCAAAAATTTGTGCAGATCGATGCCGCGACGCGGCGCAGTCTTGAATTGACAGAAACACTTTCAGGCGAGCGGAAAAGATCACTGCTGGCCACAATCGACAAAACCGTGACGGCGGCAGGTGCGCGGCTTTTGGAACACTGGCTCACCACGCCTTCCACCGATCTGTCTTTGATCAACGCGCGCCTTGATGCAGTATCCTGGGTTTTGACAGGTGGCCAGCTTGCCCGGGATTTAATTGACACATTAAAAACCGTCCCTGATATAAACCGCGCCCTGTCGCGGCTTTCACTAAACAGAGGCGGGCCACGAGATTTAGCAGTAGTCCGCAATGGATTGAGTGGTGCGCAGATTTTGGCAAGAAATTTATCTGGCTCAGAGCTGCCAAACCTTTTGCAAACAGCGGTTGAAAAATGCCGGGGCCATGAAGCACTTCTCGATGGAATTACCCAGGCTCTCGTCGTTGATCCACCCGTCTTAATCCGGGACGGAGGTGCCATTGCACAAGGTTACAACAAAGAATTGGACGACGCGCGACGGCTCAGAGATGAAGGCCGGACGATCATCGGGGCCATGCAGGGCACTCTGATTGAAAAAACAGGAATTCAAAGCCTGAAAATTAAACATAACAATGTTTTGGGGTATTTCATTGAAGTGACAGCAACCAATGCGGAAAAGATGTTTCAAAATGACGCTTTTGTGCATCGGCAAACGACAGCCAATCAGGTGCGGTTCACAACACTTGAATTGTCAGAATTGGAAAGAAAAATTCTGAACTCAAGCGCCCATTGCCTTGAAATAGAACAAGAGATTTTCGACGCATTATGTCATACCGTCGTAGAAAATGCAGAACAGCTTTACGATACAGCATCTGCTTTGGCGGAAATTGACGTTATCACAGCGCTGGCTCATCTTGCCCAGCGCCATGATTGGCAACGGCCACAGCTGGATAACAGTCGTCGTTTTGCGATCCTTGGCGGTCGCCACCCGGTTGTGGAGGCCGCCCTGTCCGAGAATGGGGAAAGCTTCATCCAAAACGATATCATGCTAAATGCAGAGGACGGGGCGGCGATCACACTTCTGACCGGGCCGAATATGGCGGGAAAATCAACCTATCTGCGGCAGACGGCATTGATGGCTTTACTGGCGCAGATGGGAAGCTTTGTTCCCGCTGACCGTGCCGAAATCGGACTTGTGTCGCAAATCTTCAGCCGCGTTGGTGCCTCTGACGATCTGTCACGGGGACGATCAACATTCATGGTGGAAATGGTTGAGACTGCGGCAATATTGAACCAAGCCGACACCCGTGCCCTTGTGATCCTGGATGAAATCGGGCGTGGAACCTCCACCTATGATGGCCTGTCGATTGCCTGGGCAACACTGGAATACCTACATAACATCAATAAATGCCGCGCGATTTTCGCCACCCATTATCACGAGTTGACGCAACTTCCCGCACAACTGCCTAACCTGGTAAATGCGACCGTCGCTGTCAAAGAATGGGAAGGGGATGTTATTTTCCTGCATGAGGTCCGCCAAGGAACGGCGGACCGCAGCTATGGCGTTCAAGTCGCCAGGCTTGCGGGGTTACCAGAACCGGTGATCAACAGAGCGCGCACCGTTCTGGAGGCCCTGGAAAAAGAAAACAGAGAAGGCGGCAATCAACAAACGCTGATCAACGATCTACCGCTTTTTTCTGCGACACCAAAGGAACAGGTTAATGTCACCAAAAGTGAAATCGAGGACCGCATACGGGATATCTCTCCCGATGATCTTAGCCCAAAACAGGCTTTGGAGTTGCTTTATGAGCTTAAGCAGGTGTTGAACTCACCCCAACCTGGGCGGGCCTCAAAAGCCGATCATGTAAAGTGAAGCCTTCCGCCATAACCTGAATGATCTGCCCAGCTTTGGTTCCAGGAACAGGGGCTTCAAACATCGCTTGGTGGTGCTGGGGGTCGAAACTATCCCCTTCTGCCGGTGAAATCAAAGAGATGCCGTGTTTTTCAAACACATCCAACAATGCCTTTAATGTAAGCTCTATACCTTCAATTACGGCATCATCTTCCCCTGTCGCGGCATCAAGTGCGCGGCGCAAATTATCATAGACCGGTAATAAATCGCGGGCCAGCTTGCTGCTGCCATATTTTTCAGCTTCGCGCCTGTCGCGATCAGAACGCTTGCGCAGATTTTCTGCATCCGCAAGCGCGCGCATGAATCGATCTTTGTATTCGTCTCTTTCCGCAATGATCTCATCAATATTTGCAGGCACGCTGTCTTCTGGATCCTCTTCCAGCGCATCATCGAGATCGAAATCCGCTTCGACCATATCCGATATTGCCTCAGGATCATCGAGGAAAGATTTTTTGTAGTCCGACATCCTTTGTCCTTATCTTTGCGGATCGGAAATAATTTTCCCAACCAGTTGAGCGGTATAATCAACAATGGGCACAATCCGCCCATAGTTTTGACGCGTCGGCCCGATAACACCAACAGCGCCAATAATCTTTCGATCTGAGTTCTTATACGGGGAAACAACCAATGACGACCCAGAAAGCGAAAAAAGCTTATTCTCAGAACCTATAAAAATTCTTACGCCATCCCCATCTTGGGTGAGTTCAAGAAACTCAGAAATATCGCGTTTGCGCTCCAAATCATCAAACAACAAACGAATGCGATCCAGATTTTGCGGGTCCTTCTCTCCGATGAGGTTAGAGCGCCCCCGCACGATAAGGCGTTCTTTTTGATCAGTGATAGTGTCCCAAACAGCTGTACCTTCCTCAACAAGTGTACGGGCAAGACTGTCGATTTCTTGACGACGCAGCGCGATCTCTTCCTGAATGAGCTTTTGAAGATCATCCAGAGTGTTACCTTCGATGAAGGAATTGAGAAAATTGGCGGCTTCCCGCAAAGAACTGGGGGTTTGTCCAGCCGGCGGTGTAAAAATACGATTTTCAACATTTCCATCAGCAAACACCAAAACCACCAAAGCGCGATCCGACGCAAGGCTCACAAATTCGATATGCTTAACGGGCGATTCACGTTTGGGCGCAAGGACAAGAGAGGCACCCTGGGTAATGCCTGAAAGTGTTGTTGAAATTTTATCAAGTATACTGGAAATATCATCGTCGTCTGATAGTGATGTCGATTCAATCTTTTGACGATCCTCTTGATCTAAATCACCAATCTCTAGCAAGCCATCGACAAACAGTCTGAGGCCTGTTTGTGTTGGTATACGGCCTGCGGACACATGCGGGGCTTCTAGTAAGCCAAGATATTCTAGATCTTGCATTACATTACGGATTGTCGCCGAAGAAAGTTTTTCTGAAAACGTCCGTGTTAACGTGCGCGAGCCAACCGGATCCCCTGTTTCTAAATAACTTTCAACCACACGGCGAAAAACTTCGCGTGAGCGATTGTTCATTTCAGAGAGAATTTCAGTCGTTTCATTCATGGCACAATAGATTTATGCAGTGTATTTATCGTCGTCAATCACCCTTGCGCGGTTTGTCAAGCTCAGCCAAAAGTAAAAAAAGGAGAGTAAAATGAGACCTTCAAACCGCGCCCTTGACGTACTCAGGCCCATTGAAATTATCCCCAACATCACAAAACATGCAGAAGGATCGTGCCTGATTAAATGTGGGGACACCCATGTGTTATGCACAGCCAGCGTTGAAGATCGTGTGCCAAACTTCTTGAAGAACTCTGGGCAAGGTTGGATCACGGCCGAATATGGCATGTTACCACGGGCCACGCACACACGCGGAAGGCGGGAGGCCGCGTCTGGAAAACAATCTGGCAGAACACAAGAAATTCAAAGGCTTATAGGACGTTCTTTGCGCGCTTGTGTGGATAAAAATGGCCTGGGGGAACGGCAAATCATAATCGATTGTGATGTGATACAAGCCGATGGTGGAACTCGGTGTGCCTCTATCACTGGAGGGTGGGTGGCATTGCGGTTGGCCATCAATAAACTCCTTAAATCGGGACATATCACCACCGATCCAATACTTGACCATGTCGCGGCGGTTTCCTGTGGTGTCTACGCGGGTCAGCTTGTCCTTGATCTTGATTACGCAGAGGATTCTGAGGCTGGTACAGATGGCAATTTCGTCATGCTTGGGGAGACGGGACTTATCGAGGTTCAAGCCTCTGCGGAGGGGCGCGCATTGCAACGGGATCAATTTGATCAACTTCTTGATTTGGCGCGGAAGGGGATCGTGGAGTTGATGGACTATCAAAAGGCTGCTGTCACATGAAAAAATTTACTGAATCTCAGCTTGTGATCGCAACGCACAATTTGGGCAAGCTTGAGGAAATATCAGCCTTACTCCAACCCTACGATATTTCATGCTTATCTAACAAAGACTATGGTTTACCAGAGCCAGAAGAGACAGAGCAAACTTTTGTAGGGAATGCACGCATTAAGGCACACGCGGCGTCTCAGGCAACGGGGCTTCCGGCTTTGGCCGATGACAGTGGAATTACGATTGATGCTCTGGATGGTGCTCCTGGGGTTTTCACAGCTGATTGGGCCGAAACAGACCATGGGCGAGATTTTATCATGGCCATGGAACGGACATGGGCAGAACTGGAAAGAATATCTGCCCCATTTCCCCGCCAGGCGCAATTCCGATGCACGTTTGTTCTGGCCTGGCCAAACGGCGAATATGAGTCTTTTGAAGGTGTTATGCCGGGCCAGATTGTTTGGCCGATGCGTGGTGAAAATGGACATGGATATGATCCTATCTTTATGCCCGATGGATATAATGTGACGTTTGCCGAAATGGATAGATGGGAGAAAAACAAGATAAGCCACAGAGCACGAGCTTTTGATAAGCTTAGGAAAAGTCTGTTGGAAGGTGATCATGCGTAAACTGATTTCAACAGGTTCACAGTTTGAAGAACAGATCGGCTATGCGCGCGCGGTTGTTGAGGGGAATTGGTGTTTTATGTCAGGTGTGACAGGTTATGATTATACCACGATGACACTGTCCACTGATACGCAACAGCAAGTTCGCATGTGCTTTGAAACGATAGAACGGGTTTTGGGCGATGCGGGTTTTTCAATGCCCAACATTGTTCGGGTCACACACTATATCGCCAATCGGCAGCATATACCGCTGATTATCCCAATCTTAGGGGAGAAGCTTGGTCATATTCGACCTGCTGCCACAATGGTGATTGCGGGCCTGATGGAGCCAGACATGCATTATGAAATAGAAGTAACGGCGTATCGCGGTGAATAGTCTAACTAGATTTGGTCTTTACGTGCATTGGCCCTTTTGTCAGGCAAAATGTCCCTACTGTGATTTTAACTCTCATGTTGTTGATAGTATTAATGAAAAACGCTGGAAAACGGCATTTTTATCAGAGCTGAGACGTGTTGCCGCAGAAACAGAGGGCTGGGTTATCGATACCATTTTCTTTGGCGGTGGGACACCATCCTTAATGTCGCCGGATATGGTGGGCGATATTATTTCTGAAGCACGCTATCATTGGGAGACCCCAGCAGAACTCGAAATCACATTAGAAGCCAATCCGACCTCAGTCGAATACGACAAATTTCAGAATTTCTCAGAGGTTGGGGTCAACCGTTTGTCTCTTGGTATACAGTCTCTGCGCGACATAGATCTCCGCCGACTAGGGCGTATGCACAGTAGAGCAGAAGCGCTTTCAGCCCTTGAGATTGCGCAGGAGGTTTTTCCGAGATATTCATTTGATTTGATTTACGCGCGTCAATATCAATCCTTAAGTGATTGGGAGGCTGAACTATCTGAAGCACTTGACTATGTTTCAGGTCATGTATCACTTTATCAACTCACGATTGAACCCGGGACCGTTTTTGGAGAAAGATACAAGCGCAAGATGCTTCCTGGGCTACCCGATGAAGATCTTTCAGCGGATATGTACATTTTAACTCAAGAAATGACATCAGAGAAAGACTTGTTGTCATATGAAGTGTCAAACCATGCGCGCCCTGGATGTGAAAGTCGGCATAATTTAATTTATTGGACAGGGGGGAATTATATTGGAATTGGACCGGGAGCCCACGGCCGATACTCCAAAGGCGAGGAACGATTTTCTACAGAAACGCTCTTAAACCCGCAAGAATGGGTTCTCCAGGTTGAACAGACTGGAACAGGAAACCAGAGTGTAAAACCACTCGACAACTTTTCGCAAGCCACTGAATATATCATGATGGGATTGAGATTGCGTGACGGCATCCATCTAAACAAGCTCAGAGAACTTAACTATGCAGTGCCCTATAAAGAGTTGGAAAATCTTCAGGACGACAACCTGATTGAAATTAAAGAAAATAGAGTTCGGGTAACGGAGCATGGGAGATTGCTTTTGAATGCTGTCGTAAAACAACTTTTGGTCTGACAGAGTAACATACCTAGCGTAAGCCTGATGTCAGCAAGGCACACAACCCATCTAATTCTTCTAAACTTTTATAAACTATAGTTAATTTTCCGTTGCCCGTTTCTTTGTGTTCAATTGAAACAGGCAACCTAAGATTGGCTATCAAATCATTTTCGAGAGCTATAGTATCCGCGTCTTTTTCTGTTTTTGGGCGTTGTGTACTTTTAGAGATATTGGTTTTAGCCAGTTTTTCGATTTCTCGGACTGATAAATTATTTTTAACTGCCAGATCTGCAAGCTTTTCCGGTTCATTTGATGTAATAAGCGCTCTGGCATGGCCAGCGGACAATTTGCCCGTCCGTACCAGATTTTGTATGTCATCGGGAAGCGAAAGCAGTCGCAAGATATTTGCAATATAACTCCGGCTCTTACCTAAGGCCTCAGCGAGCTTTTCTTGCGTGTGATCATGTCGATCCATTAACTGGCGATAGCCCAATGCCTCTTCTATAGGGTTGAGATCGGCACGCTGTATGTTTTCGATGATTGCAATTTCCAGAACCTCTTTATCGTCAAAATTTCGTACAACAACAGGAACCTCGTGCAGCTTTGCTGCTTGCGCCGCTCTCCACCGGCGCTCCCCAGCTACAATCTGATACGTTTTCTCGTCCCCCGCCATTTCCCGTACAATCAATGGCTGTATAATGCCTTTCTCCCTTATCGATGCAGATAGCTCGTTTAAACTTTCGACATCGAAGTTCTGTCTTGGCTGATCAGCATTTGGCTGTATGAGCTCAATAGGAATAAGAAAATCATATTTACTGTTTGAATTTTCAAGGCGCGACGGTGTGGTAGCTTCTGTTAAGCTTGCATCAGCCATTAATGCCGAAAGTCCGCGCCCGAGACCTCTTTTCTCTTTTGCTTTCACCATACGTTTACACCTTATTATGAAAATCCAAGATTTCTTCTGCAAGCTTTTTATAAGCGATAGACCCATTTGATTTAGGATCGTATATCGTTACAGGCATCGAATAGCTTGGCGCCTCACTCAAACGAACGTTCCTGGGAATTTTCGTTTTATAAACCAGATTACCCAAGTTTTCTCGGGCATCCGCTTCCACCTGCAGACACAGGTTATTTCTCCTATCGTACATTGTTAAGACCACACCTTCGATCCGCAAATTTAAATTTGCCAGCTTTCGAACCTCTCTGACAGTTTTTAAGAGTTGGCTAAGCCCCTCAAGCGCAAAAAACTCCGCCTGGAGCGGAACCAGAACGGAATGAGAGGCAACAAGCGCATTAACTGTCAACATGTTCAACGACGGAGGACAATCAATAAGCACATAATCATAGGCCTCGATGAGATCTGGCTTTAGAGAATTTTTCAATAAATTAACCCGGTTGGCCTGCCCGACAAGCTCTATATCAACTGAACTTAAGTCTTCACTTGACGGTGCGATGAATAAACTCGGAAATTCTGTTTCACGTGAAACAGATGACAGTGATGCACCCGAAATGAGTAAATCATATGTGGTCATTTCCCTACTTTCTGGGGTAAAACCAACACCGGTTGATGCATTTCCTTGGGGATCAAGATCGACCAAAAGAACTGCCTTATTGTTTTCAATAAAACTTGCGGCCAGATTAATTGCCGTTGTTGTTTTTCCAACCCCCCCTTTTTGATTGGCGATCGAAATAATTTTCGTACCCATTTTACGGCTTGACACGTGAAATATCCTCAACTTTTAAAATGACTGCGTCAGAATGTGTTATGCTTGGAATTATTTGAACCTCAAATTTGAAATATTCAAGCGCCTTGGATATTTCAGCTTTATATTTTTCACCCTTTGGAAATATGCAAGTGCCTCCAGGAGAAAGTAAAGATTGAGAAGAATGTAGAAGTTTATAAAGAGGGGAAAGGGCCCGCGCACTCACCACATCACCCCGCAAAGAGCTACACTCCTCAATACGCCGCCCATGAACAGAAATGCCTAAGGAAAGCTCGTTCGAAACAAGTCTGATAAATTCTGCTTTTCTCTTATTACTCTCAATCGCATGAAATTTTATGTCATTAGCATTACTTTTCGCGAGACATGCAATCGGAATAATGGGAAAACCCGCACCACTTCCCATATCTACCCAAGTTTTTGTGTTTTTGGGCATAAGCGGCCACAATTGAAGAGAGTCAAATATATGTCTGCGCCATATATTTTCTGTACTGGTCTTGGAAACAAGGTTTATCTTTTTGTTCCAGGTTATTATTCTAGACAGGTAGAGGTCCAGACGCTCTAATGTTTCACGTGAAACATAATTGGGAACCTCGACTCGCGTAACACTCATGCAATCTTTTTCTTGTGAAGTCTCACATGCGCCAGAATAAGGGTCAGTGCCGCAGGGGTCATTCCGTCTATGCGGCTTGCTTGGCTTAGATTTTCTGGGCGAATATTCGCAAGTTTAAATTTCAATTCATTGGACAGCCCGCTTAATACTTCATAATCAAAATCTTTAGGGATTTTGATGCTTTCATCAGCTTTAAGTGTCGCTGCATCCCTATTCTGACGTTCTATGTAATTCATATAGAGCGCCTCCTTCTCTATCTGCTCAGATATGTTTCTTGGCAAAGACGCGAGAGAAGGCCAAATGTCTTGTAGCATAGAGATGTCTATATTTGGAAAGGCAAGTAGATCTAGACCATTTCGGCTCTTTCCATCCTCTTTAATTTTTAGTCCGCTCTTACGTGCTACAGTTGGTGTTAGGTGGTGCTCTTTAAGCATATCTCGTGCGGCACTTAACTGGTCCAACTTATTTTCAAAGAATTTTTTCCTGAACTCAGAGACGCAGCCTATGGTTATGCCAGTTGGCGTCAGCCGTTGGTCTGCATTATCGGCCCGAAGAGACAGTCTAAACTCCGCGCGCGAGGTAAACATCCTATAGGGCTCTGAAACCCCGCGCGTTATCAAATCATCAATCATAACGCCAAGGTAGGATTCCGTACGTGAAAATGTGATCGGCTCTTTCTCTTTTGATTTCTGGGCCGCATTTAACCCCGCAAGAAGTCCTTGTGCGGCAGCCTCCTCATAGCCCGTTGTTCCGTTAATCTGCCCGGCTAAAAAGAGGCCAGATATCTGCACCAACTCAAGCGTTGCAGTTAAACATCGCGGATCAACATAGTCATATTCAACCGCATAGCCTGGCTGTTCCACCTCTGCCAACTCGAGACCGTTGATTGAACGCACATACTCTTCTTGTATCGATGCAGGAAGCGATGTTGAGATACCATTGGGATAGACTGTATTGGTACTTAAACCTTCTGGCTCCAGAAAAATTTGATGAGATGGCTTATCTGAAAATCGTACTATTTTATCTTCTATAGAGGGACAATAGCGCGGGCCGACGCCTTCGACCTTTCCACCGTATAGTGCTGAAAAATTAAGGTTTTGCCGTATGATATCATGTGTTTTTTCATTTGTGTGAGTGATTGCACACTCGATTTGATCGGACTGTGTTCTGTTTGTAAGAAATGAGAAAAAGGTTGGCCTTTCATCACTAGGCTGTTTTTCTAATTTATCCCAATTTATCGTTTTACCATTTATTCTTGGTGGCGTTCCTGTTTTTAGCCTACCTTTTGAAAGACCCAAATCTCTAATGCGATCAGCCAGTGCGGTTGAGGAATCTTGTCCCATACGACCCGCCTTTTTGGATGTATGACCAATATAAATAATCCCGCCAAGGAATGTTCCCGCCGTGAGAATAACACATTTTGAAGACACCTTACTGCCGTCAGCGAGACTCACACCTCTCACGGCTTGGTTATAGACATATAAGTCTGCAACTTCGGCGAAGACAAGTTCAATGTTTTCTGTTCCTATAATCTCATTGGCCATAGTTTGCTGATAAATCGCTCTGTCTTCCTGGGCCCTGGGCCCTTGGACAGCAGGGCCCTTGCTTCGATTCAAAAGTCGGAATTGAATACCTGCTGCATCAGCAACGCGCCCCATAAGCCCATCGAGCGCGTCTATTTCTCGCACCAAATGTCCCTTCCCCAAACCGCCAATCGCCGGGTTGCATGACATGACCCCAAGATCTGTCTTTCGAAACGTTATTAAAGCAACACGAACACCCAATCTTGCAGCAGCATGGGCCGCTTCGCATCCTGAATGCCCACCACCGACAACAATGACATCATAGTCGTGTTTCACGTGAAACATTCATTTCCCCAAACAAAAACTTAGAAAAATGTCATCGAGTATATCTTCTACCCCAATCTCCCCTATAATGCTTGCGAGCGATTGTGACACACCACGCAGCTCTACAGCGATGATTTCCACTTCCATTGATTGCATCATAAGTAACAGGCGCTCCAGCCGCTTTTTGGAATCGATTAAAGAGGTATAGTCTTTGTGACGTGATATTAAAGAGGGGTTTTGTGTTCTTTTAAGAAGTTTCGCCCTTAAAGAATCCAGTACACTATCAATTCCTGCGTGTGTTAATGCCGAAACGCCAATTCCTGTTATGTCGGATTTATTATAAACGATCATGTCATCGTTGTTTACTTCTAAAACTGGCTCGTCTTTACCCTCCACAACAAACAAACGAATATCTGCCTGTTGCGCGGCCGCATATGAACGCTCTATCCCAATCATTTCTAGGGGATCTTTCGTTTCTCTAATACCTGCTGTATCTAGAAACGTCACATTCAAACCACTTAAATCTATACGCACCTCTATAACATCACGTGTGGTTCCTGAAATCTCAGAGGTTATAGCGACTTCTCTATTCGCTATCGCGTTCAAAAGTGTAGATTTTCCTACATTTGGCTTCCCAATAATTGCGACTTTAAAGCCATCTTTTATTTCTCGTGCAGAAGAAAAGCCTCTTATTTGTTCTTCGATACCAGACAAAACAAACCGTACGCGTTTTATGACCTCAGGAAGAACATTTTCAGGAACATCTTCATCGGCAAAATCTATGGTCACTTCGATTAGAGCAGCGGCCTTAATCAACGCAGAGCGCCAAGAGGCAATCTTTCGTGTCAATTCACCATCGATGAGCCGCAGGGCTTGTTGTCTTTGACGCTCTGTTTCCGCGTCGATGAGATCTGCAAGCCCATGAACTTCTGTAAGATTAATTCTTCCGTTTAGAAAAGCACGTTTTGTGAATTCGCCTGGTTCCGCCAACCTTGCCAGTTCTGTTGCAGATAAGGCTTCTAAAAACGCATTGCCAACGGCAAGAGACCCGTGAAGATGGAATTCAGCAGCAGTTTCTCCGGTAAATGATCTTTCGGGTTCAAATATACAAACCAAGCCCTCATCAATAATATGTCTGGATTGATTGAATATTTTTCTGAGTGAGAGCTTTCTTGGCTCTGGCAATGATACGCTCGTGAATAATCTAACAATCTCCCAGGAATGTGGTCCACTCACTCTAAAAACCGAAATACCCGCTTTACCGGCACCACTGGCCAAAGCGTAAATCGTCGTACTCATGAGACGCTAAGAATTCATCGAATCAAAAAATTCCTGATTAGTCTTAGTTTGTTTCATCTTTGAAATCAAAAACTCTATCGCATCTGTTGTTCCCATGGGGTTTAAAATCCGGCGAAGCACAAATGTTTTCTGTAGGTCTTTCGGGTTAATCAAAAGATCTTCTTTCCGAGTTCCAGATTTGAGAATATCCATAGCAGGGAAGACACGTTTATCAGAAACTTTTCTATCCAAGACAATTTCTGAGTTGCCTGTCCCTTTAAATTCTTCAAATATGACCTCATCCATACGGCTACCTGTATCAATCAGTGCTGTCGCAATAATAGTGAGAGATCCTCCTTCTTCAATATTCCGGGCCGCTCCGAAAAATCTTTTCGGCCTTTGAAGAGCATTTGCATCAACTCCACCTGTCAAAACCTTACCAGAACTTGGCACTGTGGTGTTATAAGCACGGCCCAAGCGTGTGATAGAATCAAGCAAAATGACAACATCGCGTTTGTGTTCAACGAGACGTTTCGCTTTTTCAATCACCATTTCTGACACAGCGACGTGCCGTGTCGCGGGTTCATCAAACGTCGAAGAAATCACCTCTCCCTTCACGGACCTTTGCATATCCGTCACTTCTTCAGGACGCTCATCTATGAGTAAAACCATCAAATAGCACTCCGGATGATTTATTTCTATTGAACGTGCTATATTTTGAAGGAGGACCGTTTTACCCGTACGGGGCGGGGCAACGATAAGTGATCTTTGTCCTTTTCCAATTGGTGCTACTAGATCGATAACCCGTGATGATTTGTCTTTTATCGTAGGATCATCAATTTCTAGTTTAATGCGCTCATCTGGGTACAGAGGTGTTAAGTTATCAAAACTGACTTTATGACGCGCTTTTTCTGGATTCTCGAAATTTATAAGGGATACAGACGTTAATGCAAAATATCTTTCATTATCCTCGGGGGCTTGGATTTCACCTTCTAAACTATCCCCTGTCCGTAATGAGTATTTCCTTATCATTTCTGGTGAAACATAAATATCATCTGGACCCGGTAGATAATTTGCTTCTGGTGCACGAAGAAAACCAAAGCCATCCTGAACAACTTCTAAAACTCCGACGCCTGATATATTCCAATTTTCATCTGCCCGTTCCCTTAAAATAGAGAACATCAATTCACCCTTACGCATCGTTGATGCGTTTTCGATGTCAAGATTCTCGGCCATGTCAACAAGATCTTTAGGTGACATGGCTTTCAATTCTGAAAGATTAAGAGTTTTGGTTTCTGTAACCATAACTTTCCCCACAAACTGTGTCAGATACAACTGTATAATAAATTTAGGTGAATTATAACATCCGGGACCGGATGCATTGGGTAATCGTATTCTCAAATATGTTGAATGTCAATCAGAATGGTTTAACAACAACCATTGCCACAATAACAAGCATCAGGACGGTGGGAAATTCATTCATTATCCTATAAGTCCGTCCAGAGAGCTGAATTTTATCGACAAGAAAATCCTTTCTACGTCGATCAAGCCAAAAGTGAAACCAAGTCATTGCAATGACAGCTATTCCCTTAATCCATGGCCATAAAGAACCAAAGTCTATCGAATTTGATGATAGGATGAGCAATATACCAAAAAACCAACTAGAAACCATGGCCGGTACCATTATCAGTTTATAGAGTCGTCGTTCCATGGTCTGAAAAATAAGAGAACATTGCTTTAGATTGTAAACTTCTTCTGTATGATAAACAAACAATCTTGGTAGATAGAGAAGACCAGCCATCCAACTGATAACAGATACAATGTGGAAAAATTTGTACCAGAGATAAAACTGCGATATGTAATCAATCATTTTCTTCACGTATTAGATATAATATAGATAAATATAGTAATGATGATGTTGATGATAGGATAACGGGGAAAAAATTTTATCCACTGTTCCTGCACAAACCATACATAACTTTGCAATATAAAGATTCAAAAAAAATACGAAATAACAATATCTTACGCTTATTTTTCACAACCGAAAATATTATACACAAAGACACACTCATTTCAAACCGGTCATTCTCAGTAAGTGTATAAGTATTTTCTTTCATTGTCTTAATCGGCTGACATTGCGATATCAACAAACTACCGATCGTTTGTATCCGATTTATGCACACACTTATTACATCACTCACTGCATATGAAGACTTTTGATGTTGCTAAAAACAGTATGGCTTTCAAACAGAGCTTATGCTTTTGTGGCTCTTAACAGCGATTGATTGAATTGCCGTCTGGACGTACTGATGAATGAAAAAGCAAGCTTAGTAAATTTAGCTGGGGTGATTGGCTCTCCAATACAACATAGTCTTTCTCCAACCTTACACTCTTACTGGTTGAAATCATACAATATTAACGGCTATTATATTCCTCTTCATGTGCAAGAGCATGATATTGAAAGTGCACTTCGTCTTCTTCCGCGTATGGGGTTTTGTGGCCTCAACGTTACGCATCCTCACAAAGAAACAATCCTATCATTTGTGGATCAAATAACTGATGAAGCAGCGTTTATTGGTGCTGCCAATACACTGTCGTTTTCTCCTGATGGGAAAATTCACGCTGATAATACTGATGGATATGGATTTTTACAAAACGTGACAGAAAAAGCACCACATTGGAAAGCGTGTAGTGGCCCGGTACTTGTCATTGGCGCAGGGGGAGCATCGCGGTCAATTATTTCCGCGCTTATAGGCTGTGGAGTGCCAGAGATATATGTTGCCAACAGAACATTGGCACGTGCAGAAAAGCTCAGAGAAAATTTTGGGTCTAGGATTAATCCTATTGATCTAAATTCTGTTCAAACAGTGCTACCGATGATCAATCTCGCTGTAAATACGACGAGCTTAGGAATGACAGATCAGCCACCGCTTGACATAGATCTTAGCAAAATCAATCCAGATTGTACTGTCACAGACATCGTATATAATCCACTCAAGACAAGGTTTCTGCAGAATGCCGCCGATATGGGCTGTCATATTGTTGATGGGTTAGGCATGTTGCTTCATCAGGCCGCACCAGGGTTTGAGCGTTGGTATGGGATAAAACCTAAAGTCGATGAAGAGCTGCGTAGAGCTGTTTTATCTTTATGATTGTTATTGGTCTAACCGGATCGATCGGCATGGGAAAGTCCACAACGGCACAGATGTTTTCTGATGAGGGCTTAGAAGTTTGGAATGCTGATTTGGCTATTGAAAAGCTTTATAAAAAACAAGACATTATAGATAAGATTGCAGATACGTTTCCAGGCCTGATTTCAGATAAAGCTTTAGACCGACAAAAAATGCGGGCCCTTTTTCTGAAAAATCCTGAAGCATTGTCAAAACTCGAAAATATAATTCACCCTTTTGTGAAACATGACATGACAGACTTTATTGCAAATTCTAAAGGTCCTATCGTCGTTCTTGATGTTCCACTTTTATTTGAAACCGGCCTTCACAAACACGTTGATAAAGTTATTGTGGTCACCGTACCGTTTGACGTTCAAAAAGCGCGGGTGATGGATAGAGGTAAAATGACAAAGTCGCAGTTTATGTCGATCCTATCAAGACAACTCCCCGATTTGGAAAAACGAAGACGAGCAGATTATGTCATCGACACACAAACATTTTCAGGCGCGAGATCTCAAGTTCGACACATTATTTCAGATTTAACACATGCGTGAAATTGTTTTGGATACAGAAACCACAGGACTTTCACCCGCAGAGGGGGATAGAGTGGTTGAGATTGGTGCGGTTGAATTATTCAATCATTTACCGACAGGAAAAATATTTCATCAATATATAAATCCAGAAAAATCAATGCCTCAATCCGCTTTTGAGGTCCATGGATTGGGGGATGACTTTTTAAGCCGATACCCAACTTTTAAAGAAATTGCTCAAAGATTTGTAGACTTTATCAGTGGAGCAAAACTTGTTATTCACAATGCAAAGTTTGATATCGCCTTTTTGAATTCCGAGCTAAAGAAAGTTGATTTTAAAGAAATACCTTTCAGTCAAGCAATTGATACACTTGAAATAGCACGGTCAAAATTCCCAGGATCCCCTGTTTCTTTAGACGCATTGTGCCGGCGATTTTCAATTGACAATTCTGCAAGAGAAAAACACGGCGCTTTACTTGATAGTGAAATATTGGCGGAAATTTATTTGGAACTTATCGGTGGAAGACAACCTAATTTATCTTTGATTAAATCAGAGAACAATAGTGCAAATTATAACAAGACACATACAAAAAGAAGTGAACCGTTAGCGCCTCTTATAACTCATGTAGAAAAAGAGGAGCATAATCTACTGATAGAGAAAATTGGCTCTCATGCCATTTGGCATAAAACTAAAAACTAATTCACGCTTGCTTGCTTTTGTTGTATCATTTTTCTGTAGATATCAACGTAGTCAATGGGCTCTAGATTAACCGGTGGAAAACCACCATCGCGTGAGACATCTGATATAATACGTCGAATAAAGGGGAAAAACATTCGAGATCCCTCAATATAGACGAATGGATGAATTTTATCGTCATCTATATTTTCGACTTTTATTACACCAATATATTCAAGCTCAACAGCAAATATCTTATTATCATCTTCTGTTTTGGAAATAATAGATATTTTTGTCATTATAGAGTATTGATCTTTATCATTTACATCTCTAATGGCATTCAATCCAACATTCATGTTCATTATTGGACGGCCTGACAACTTAAAATTCTTTTCGGCAGCGACATTTTCAAAGGAAAGATCTTTGACGAATTGATTTATAATCTTCAGTTTTGGCGCAATCGGTGCCTCATCAACATTTGCTTCAGAGGTCTCTTTGTTATCGGGCTCGCTCATACGGTCTCCATATCTCTTCTAAACACTGGTCCCATAACAAACCTTGTTTTTCTGCACAACTCAGTTTCTATGTTATTCATTGACGTCTAATTGAAATCCTTATGTTACGACAAAGCCAAAAGAAAGCTATCATAGGCTGGGTTATGTTCGACTGGGCAAGTCAGCCCTTTTACACCCTTTGTGTCACATTCATTTTTGGCCCCTACATTACAGGCATATTGGCAGAGACTTATGTCTCCCAAGGCTTTTCAAATGCGCAAGCGGATGCTGGTGCTCAGAAAATATGGTCCTGGACGCAAACACTTATTGGTCTGAGTATTGCGTTATCTGCACCTTTTCTAGGGGCTGCAGCTGATCGATCTGGAAATCGAATAGCTTGGATTTTTGTTTTTTCAGGCTTTTATGTCCTGGGAACCTTCGGTTTGTGGTTCGCGGTTCCTGATGCCTCGAATACGACACTTGTGCTTTTTTCTTTTGGCGTTGCAATGATTGGCGCTGAATTTGCGCTCATTTTTACAAATGCAATGTTGCCGGACCTTGCGGGCAAAGACAAGGCTGGATGGCTCTCTGGTGTAGGGTTTTCAGTCGGCTACTTAGGCGGATTGATCGCGCTTATTATCATGTTGTTGTTTTTTGAAGATGGCAGTGGGAAAACTTTGATTGGTCTTCAACCCATCTTTGGTTTGGATTCAGAGGCAAGAGAGGGAACGCGTGCTGTAGGTCCCTTCACAGCACTTTGGTACGTTGTTTTTATGCTTCCTTTTTTTCTATTTGTACGGGAACCTCAGAAAAAAGTTCATCCAATTACCCCCGCCTTGATTTTAGCCGATGTAAGAAACCTGGTTAAAGGCGTCCCACAAAACCCCAGTCTGTTTGCTTGGTTGGTTGCATCCATGTTCTTGCGTGATGCCCTAAACGCTCTTTATGCTTTTGGTGGCGTTTACGCTCGGCTTGTGCTTGATTGGCAGACAATGCAAATTGGTGTCTTTGGTATTTTAGGGGCCACAACAGCTGTTATTGCAACACTCTTTGGCGGTTGGCTAGATCATCGATATGGTCCGAAACCTGTGATCACGTCCTGTTCCATCGGTCTGGCGATTGTCGTCATTACATTATGTGGGATGTCACGTGACAGCCTTTTTGGGATAGCTTTTACCCCTGAAAGCAATACTCCAGACATGCTTTTCTACATTCTAGGTGCGGCCATCGGTGGGCTTGGTGGCATTTTACAAGCCGCAGCACGAACAATGATGGTGCGACATGCAGATCCAGAACGAGCGACAGAAGCCTTTGGTCTTTACGCGCTTTCTGGTAAAGCAACGGCTTTCCTTGCCCCGGCATTGATCGGACTTTTTACATGGGTAACAGGATCTGTCCAGTTGGGCATTATGCCTGTCGCCTTATTGATTGTCGTTGGGCTGTACATATTACGTTGGGTTCATCCAGAGGGTCGAAGCTGATTCGTTTTAAGGCGATATTTCCACGGGGCTTTTGATAAACTCACCTAACACTGCGGGGATGTTTTCAATCCTCTGGCCTTAAATTTAGAGCAGATTTTATCTGTTAGGAACGTTTTAAGCCTTCATGCGCCATTTCAACTACAGTCGAAACGCAAAGCAGCAGAAAGGCGCTTTTATGACTTTATCTTCATCGTTAAATGCAGGCGTTGCAGGTCTCAGTTCAAACGCAAGTCGTCTAGGGACAATTTCAGATAATATCGCTAACAGCAGCACGTTTGGCTACAAACGTGCGGAAACAGATTTCAGCTCCATGGTTTTGGATCAATCCACCGGCGCATATTCTGCAGGCGGTGTTCGGGTGACATCGTATCGTGAAATTGCACAACAGGGGGCGCTTATCAACACCGATAACCCAACTGATATTGCGCTTGCCGGCCAAGGTATGCTGCCCGTAACAACCCTAAGCGCGCTTGATGGTCCAGACGGGACATTTCCGCTTTCACTGACCACAACAGGATCATTTCGACCAGATAGCACTGGCATTCTGACATCGGACTCCGGCCTGGTTTTGTTGGGGTGGCCAGCCAATCCCGATGGAGAGATTCCTGACTTTCCGCGCACCACAGCGGATGGATTGGAACCTGTTCAGGTCACATTGAATCAATTTGCGGGCAATCCAACAACTGAAATGCAACTCGGCGTCAATTTACCGGCAACAGAATCAGAAGCAGGTGCCAGTGGTGAAACACTGACAATGTCTGTGGAGTATTTTGACAATACAGGACGATCGGAAAGCTTAAACTTTGATTTCACCCCAACGATTCCCGCAACGGGTGCATCAAATACCTGGACGATGGTGGTCAGGGATGGTGCAAACGGAAATGCGGCTATAGGTGAATTTACGGTTGTCTTTGATGCCACCTCGGCCAATGGTGGTGCGATTTTGAGTGTTGTTCCAGTCGCTGGCGGTGCAGGTGGCACGTATGATGCAACCACAGGGGAAATTTCCATAACAACAGCATCGGGCAATATTCAAATTGATGTAGGCAGTCCCGGTGACACCGATGGCCTAACACAGCTTTCAGATACATTTGCGCCAACATCTGTCAGCAAAAACGGTAGCCCTGTCGGCAATCTCAGTTCTGTTGAGATTGATGAAAATGGTTTTGTTGTCGCAATTTATGATGCTGGATTTACAAGAACGATTTATCAAATTCCGGTTGTGGATGTACCAGATCCCAACGGGTTAATTTCAGGCAATAATCAAGTCTATCAGGTGTCAAATGATTCTGGCTCCTTTTTTCTTTGGGATGCGGGTGATGGACCAACAGGGGGCATGGTCGGCTTTGCGCGAGAGCAAAGCGCCGTTGATGTTGCTCGGGAACTGACAGCATTGATCGAAACCCAGCGCGCGTATTCGTCAAATGCTAAAGTTGTCCAAACCGTGGATGAAATGTTGCAGGAAACCACAAACATCAAACGATAACATTTCAATCCCTTGAAAGGCCGTTTTGATGTCTCTTTCTTCTTCTCTTGCGATCGCGCTAACGGGTCTGAACATGAATGCCCGTGCCGTCGAAGTTGTTTCTGCCAATGTTGCCAACGCAACAACCGAAGGCTATGCAACGCGCAGGCTTGATACGACCCCACAAACCTTAGGCGGCTCTGGTGCGGGTGTACGTGTACTTGGTATCGACAGACAGGTTGATCTCGCCCTTCTTAGCGAACGACGCCTTTCCGAGGCCAACTATCAAGCCGCAAACGCACTTGCATCCTTCTCACGCGACCTTGAAGCGGTGATCGGCCTCCCAACTGAGCAAGGTTCCCTCAACAATCGCTTTACAGAAT
>CAWUJT010000009.1:0-45422 GCA_963922715.1 uncultured Thalassobacter sp. | reverse complement strand
TGGGTGTTTCTTATGCGCCACACCGCCCCAATCGCGCACTCCCATATCAACCTCACAGGCCCCATCACCTGCAACCTTGAGCAACGCAGAAATCCGAAGTTAAATGAAAAAAAGACCCACAAAATGTGGCAAATGAATGCTTCTGAGGATCATAATCTTCAAAGCCAAAGGGCTTGGCCGATTGCGCGCGCCCAAACAGATCCACAAACAATAACCTGCTTATGCGACATACTGCAGCTCAATTGCGATAACCTCTATGAGCCGCATGAAACCAAAGCGGAAAAATGAAAATAGCTTAGTAAAGCTGAGTTAATGCGGCAATCCTTGCTTTTCTTGCTAACACTTGAACAGTACACATAAACCATTGGCTGAGATTTTTTTTAATCCTGTTCCTTAATTGTTTTTGGGAGGTTAAAGAGTGCATCAGGGTTGGTGATCTCATCCGTTTTTTCTGTATTCGACAGCGTAAAACTTTCCAGACCTGCAATCGCAGATGGCATTTTAGCCTCTGTGTCTCCCACAAGGCTCTGTTCCGTAGACACGAGCTTGCGCCGCGCCTCATCATTCATAGTTGTACCTTCTTTTTCTTTGCGTGCGGCTGCTTTTTGGATCACAGCATCCAGTTCAACTTGCTTGCATAGACCTAGGGCCACTGGGTCGATGGGCTGCAGGTTTTGAATGTTCCAATGGGTCCGCTCTCGGATTGTGGTAATCGTCGGTTTTGTGGTGCCGACCAGCCGGGAAATTTCTGCATCTGTCAACTCGGGATGAAATTTCACCAGCCATAGGATCGCTGCAGGCCGATCTTGCCGTTTGGACAGCGGTGTATACCGGGGCCCCCGACGCTTTTCCTCGCCCTTGGCGGCAGGGTTGAATTTTAGTTTCAGAACATGACCGGGCTCTTTTTCACCCGCTGCGATTTCATCTAGGGTCAATTGATTATTTGAAATCGGATCAAAGCCCTTAACCCCAACTGCCACATCCCCATCTGCAATGCCCTGGACTTCCAATTCATGTAGACCACAGAAATCCCCAATCTGCTTAAAGGTAAGTGTCGTGTTATCAATCAACCAAACTGCGGTAGCTTTTGACATAAGTGGTTTTGACATATTCTTCTCCTTTGTGCCAAAGCGAGACTATCGCCCTGAAGGCTACAGCCGATGTGACTGTGAGTTCTCGCTGTGGGTGAACTTAAGGCATATATAGGTGCTAAAGTGGCAAGAGGAAAGAGAGAATGCGCTGATTTGAATTCTGAATGGCCGCCGGTAGGCAAGCACATGCGGAAGGAGAACGCGACGGCGCGTTTGACGACTGTGTGCTTCAACCGCTCCATTCGAGAGGTTTGGTGTATGTGTTGACGATAATTATAGCCTCACCGGTGTGAGCAAGATGTCCGCAAGATTACAGCCTTGAAGATGCCATTGTGCACCCAATATGGTGATAACATTTATGACAATTCGAAGTAGGGATAATCCTGCAACCGCGTATACCAAAATTGCGCATCTGCCGGTTTGCCCAGAGAATATCCTTGGCCAAGCGTTATGCCGAGGTCTCGCAACATATTGAGTTGTTCGGTCTTCTCTATACCTTCTGCGATCACTTCTACACCAAGTGAGGTTGTGATCTGCATCAACCCTCTTATTATATCAAAACTTCGGGGATTATCATCCAGTGATGTTATGAAGCGACGGTCAATTTTTACAATATCGACAGAAAAATCTCGTAACCGATCTAAATTAGACAGACCGGTGCCAAAATCATCCAGTGCAATACGCATTCCTGATTTGCGTAGGTCATGGGCCACTCTTTGTGCCTGTTCCAAATTTTTGATTGTATCCGTTTCAACAATTTCAAAAACAATTTGAGTGGCTGGAACACTGTTCATTAAATCTTTAATCCAAGCTGTATAAATAGATTGTGTTTTATCAAACAGAGCACCGGATATGTTGAACGCGCAAAACATATTTGGGTATAGTGATGTAAACATTCTTGCAACTTTGTTGGCTGCCTGAATAGGTGGAGCGAGCGTTGGTGAATAATGAGCCGTCAAAACATCCAGAAAATACTCTGGGATCAGCAACTCATGCGGTGAACGCTGCCAGCGCATCAGGGCTTCTACCCCTATAACCAACCCATTGTTGATGTTGAATATTGGTTGCACATGATATTTAATTTCTCCTCGCTCCAGTCCTATCTTGAGTTCTTCAAGCGTGGGTATGTTGCCTTTTGTGGTGCCGCTCATTTTACATCACTAGATGTCTAAGAAGCACAATGTGTAATACACATGGAACACTTGGGATAATTTTGGTTTTCAGACGTAGAGCCTTTGACATCTTTTCCTCTCCATAAAGAGGCATGTATGATCTATAAGATTAACCTACAGTTTGTAAGTAAATATTTACAATGCAATCTGCAACAACGTTCCCTTATTATAATATTTTGCGTGCGGAAAGCGCCGTTGCAATCGTTCCGTCATCAAGAAAATCAAGCTCTCCGCCCATCGGAACACCTTGTGCTAGTGTGCTGATGGTCAGGTCATGTTTGTCTTCAAACGTTTGCTCAATGTAATGGGCTGTTGTTTGACCTTCTAGTGTCGCATTGAGCGCAAGGATCAACTCTTTTACATTCTCTTGAGTAAGACGACTTTCTAATAATGGGAGGCGAAGCTGTTCTGGCCCCACTTCATCTAAAGGGGACAGCGTTCCGCCAAGAACATGGTATCGGCCGCGAAATACATCTGTGCGCTCCATCGCCCAAAGATCAGCAACATCTTCAACGACGCATATCTGTCCGTTCATGCGGCGATCATCTTTGCAAATGTCACAGACGTCACGCAACCCAATATTTCCACAGTTCATACAAGAACGTGCTGTATCCGCAACATGGGTCAAGACTTGCGCAAGGGGGCGCATTTGTGTGTCGCGCTTCTTAATAAGATGCAGCACAGTGCGCCGCGCAGAGCGCGGGCCCAAGCCAGGAAGTTTTGCCATCAAAGCGATTAAGGCCTCGATCTCCTTAAGTCCTTCAGGCATCAGAACATCGTCTCAAAAAGGGAGTTTCATTCCGGCAGGCAGTCCAAGGCCTTCGCTAAACTTAGCCATTTCTTCCTGAGCCCGTTCATTGGCGCGGCTTTGTGCATCTTTGATCGCTGCCAAGATCAGATCTTCTGTAACTTCCTTATCATCGGCACTAAAGATCGACGGATCAATTTCAAGACCAGTCAACTCGCCTTTTGCGGTGGCCGTTGCTTTGACAAGCCCCGCACCACTTTCGCCGACAACCGTGATTTCAGCCAGTCCTTCTTGCATTTCAGCCATTTTGGTTTGCATTTCTTGGGCTTTTTTCATCATCCCGGCCATATCGCCAAGCGCGCCTAATCCTTTGAGCATGAGTGTGTTTTCCTTATGTTTTAGATCCCGTGTTTATCTGGCAGAGTGTGCAGAATAGTCACCGCGCTTATGACAAGGATAACCGCGATAAACAAGTTAGAGGATCGCGTCGACGATTATTCTTCTTCGAACGGGTCCCAGTCATCGGGCACCTCTTCAAGGATGTCTGTGACGGCAGTGTCAGAGCTACTTTCATGGGGGCGGATCTCAATGATTTTAGCGCCCGGAAAGGCCTCAAGCACGGCAACGGTTAGCGGGTGCGCTTTAACCTCTTGCTCCAACGCTTTCTCCACTGTGTCTCGATCCTCTGCAACAGAGGGCGCACCACCACTGTTGACAACAGAAATGGCCCAGCGTCGCCCTGTCCAACTTTGCAAACTTGTGGACAATCGTTGCGCCAGGTCCGCCGGTGCTCCTGGGGCCGGTTCAAAGGTGATGCGCCCTGGTACATAGCTCACAAGGCGGAGGAATTTTTCCGTATCGATTAACAACCGCATATCACGATGATCGCGGATCAGATTTAAAACCTGCAAAAAGCTCGTGTAGGGTGACGCCTCTTCCAGAGTTTGGGGCGCGCTTGCTGGCAAAGCCCCCCCTGTTGGCGATGTATTTTGCACGATACGTTGATCTGTGATGCCTTGCGCGCCACCACCATCGGACACTGTGATCGGCTGTGAAGTGTGCGCAGCCGTACCCTGTGGGGGTAAGCTTTGGAGCTTTTTGATCAGATCGTCCGGGCTGGGCAGATCTGCAACATGTGTCAGCCGAATAATTGCCATCTCAGCCGCCATCATCGCGTTTGGTGATTGGCTGATCTCTTCTAATGCTTTGAGAAGCATCTGCCACATGCGTGTCAGGCTGCGCATAGGAAGGGCCTGTGCCATGGTCTGTCCGCGTGTGCGCTCTTCAGGGTTAATGGTTGGATCGTCTATCGCATCTGGGGTGATTTGCAGCACGCTCACCCAATGCGTGACCTCTGCCAAATCGCGCAAGACACCCAAGGGATCGGCCCCATCGGCATATTGTGCCGATAATTCTTTCAGCGCCGCCGCGGCCTGACCTTTCATGATCAAATCGAACAGATCGAGCACTCGGCCTCTGTCGGCCAGTCCCAGCATGCTGCGCACATGATCAGCCGTTGTCTGCCCCGTGCCATGGCTAATCGCTTGATCTAATAACGATTGCGCATCGCGCGCCGATCCTTCCGCTGCACGTGTGATCAAGGCCAAAGCCTCATCACTGATCTCGGCACCTTCGGCCGTAGCAATACGGCGCAGCATCCCAATCATGCTGTCGGGATCAATCCGACGCAGATCGAACCGCTGGCATCGGGACAGGACTGTGACAGGGACTTTTCTGATTTCTGTTGTGGCAAAGATAAACTTCACATGGGCCGGGGGCTCTTCCAGTGTTTTGAGAAGCGCATTAAAGGCGGATGTCGACAGCATATGAACTTCGTCGATGATGTAGATCTTATAGCGCGCTGAAGCCGCGCGATACTGAACAGAATCGATGATCTCTCGAATATCGCCCACCCCTGTGCGCGAGGCCGCATCCATCTCTAGAACATCGACATGGCGGCTTTCTGCAATCGCACGGCATGGATCACAAACCCCGCAGGGTTCAGTCGTTGGCCTGCCCGTTCCATCTGGACCCACGCAGTTCAGTCCTTTGGCAATAATACGCGCCGTTGTGGTTTTGCCTGTGCCCCGAATCCCCGTCAGAATAAAAGCTTGCGCAATACGATCCGCCTTGAATGCATTGCGCAGCGTGCGCACCATAACGTCTTGGCCAATCAAATCCGCAAAGGTCTGAGGGCGATACTTTCGTGCGATAACCTCGTAAGATGACGTTTGTGACATGCTTTCCCCCGATATTCTGGACAAGATAAAGAGTTCTGAAGGTGCTGTCGAGGATATGCATAAACCATGAAAACAAGTGTGAGGGATTGGACATCGACCCAAGTGGGGCTCGTTGTGGCTGCTTCCTTCCGGACCTGACCAGGTTGGCGAGGCACTTGCCCGCGCCAACCCCTCAAGAAATGAAATAATCCACGTGCATTGATTTTGCAACTGTCATAGACCACGAATAATCCGTCCCGAACAGGAAAAGATATGCGCGGTGTAGACCATATAACGTTTGGAGACAGCGGCCTTGACCGCGCCGAAGATTTTCGGCGTGACCCCCGTGCATTACGCGATCTAAGGTCAAAAGCGCGGATCTTTCCAGTCTGGCGCGGCAAACCTCTGCTCACAGCCGACAGAACCGCACTGGCTTATGTATCTGCGGACAGTACGCTGCCGATGGGTCTCGAAGTTTTCTTAGGACGCGAGAACGAAACAGCTTTCTTTGCCTGGGATGTTTCCGATTTGGACGTTCGTGATGCAGATAATAAAGAGCTGGGCAGCTTTTTCGATAAAAGTGAACAAACTCATCCAGACCTACCCGCAGGCAGCGCCTTTGTGGACTTAAAGCGCGCTATGGCGGCCTTATCCCCCCGCGATGGAGAGCTTGCCGCAATGGCACGTTCAGTTCTCGACTGGCATCGCACGCATGGGTTCTGCGCTAACTGTGGCGCCCCCACAACACCCGCCAAAGCTGGCTTTCAGCGGGTTTGTCCGGCCTGTGGGTTTCAACATTTTCCGCGCACGGATCCCGTTGTGATCATGCTTGTCACCTATGGAAATGACGTTCTTCTGGGGCGTAACACAAATTGGCCCAAAGGGATGTATTCTTTGTTGGCAGGCTTTATCGACCCGAGCGAAACGCTCGAGGCCGCGGTGCGCCGCGAAGTCTGGGAAGAAGCGGGTGTCCGTGTGGGATCTGTGCGCTATCTTGCCAGCCAACCCTGGCCCTTTCCTTCATCGCTGATGTTGGGATGTTGGGGCGAGGCGCTGGGACGGGAGATAGCGATTGACCCCGAAGAAATCGAAGATGCCAGGTGGGTCTCTCGCGAACAGATGTGTGATGCACTTACGGGCCATGACCCAGAGCTTCTGCCCGCCAGAAAAGGCGCGATTGCGCGATTTTTGCTTGAAAATTGGCTCGCAGATCGCTTGGATTTATGACACAATATTATCGAGCAGCACCAAGAGAGTAACATGAAACTAAAATCTCAAAATGATATTAACGCGTCTGTGGGCGATGTCTTTGCAAAAATGTCCGATGCCGATCGGTGGGAAGCTATGTCACGCACTCGCGGCATGAAAGTGTCTCGGATACCAAATGAACCGATGCGACAGGATACAGAATGGTTGGTAAAAGGGCCTTATCGCGGAAAGGTCCGCGAATTTTCCATAAGACTGCAAAGTATCGTACCGGACGATAAACTCGTGTTCATCTCTGTGAGTTCTGGAATGGAGTTTACCGTGACTGTTATGACAACCGCGCTCTCTGCAACTGAAACACGGCTCAGTGTGGAGCTTGTGGCCAAACCCCGCACCATAGCCGCGCGCTTTATTCTACAATCCGCGAAACTTGCCCGTGGTCGTTTGTTGACGCAATTCAGGAAACGAATGTCAGATATCGCGAATGGTATCAGCGACGATTTGGTTGCCTAAGTACCATCTTTTCAAAAGTAAATATCATAACAGTTTTGGCACTGTCGAAATATCGCTTAAGATGCTTCGATTGAAAATTTATCATTCTCAGGACTTGTTGTTGTTGTCAAAATTTGTATATACCGAGATATAAGCGGTGTGTCTTTGACACCCACCAAAACTTGGAATGCGGGCCGCAAGGCTCGCTTTTTATTTGAGGGGATATCTGTTCTGAACACCTTGATTGCGAAAAGTTCGATGGACCAGCGTTTGGCTGACATTGTGGCACCAGCTGTTGAAGGCATGGGGTTTGAACTTGTTCGCCTAAGGTTTATCGGTGGCAAAATACCAACGCTTCAGATTATGGCGGAACGGCCAGATGGCACAATGGAAGTCGACGACTGTGCTGCAATATCTTCAAGCTTAGGGGTTTTATTGGATGTCGAAGATCCAATCTCTGAAAATTATACCCTAGAAGTGTCTTCGCCGGGTATTGATCGGCCGCTCACCCGGCTCAAGGACTTTGAAATCTGGGCGGGTCACATCGTGAAATTGGAAACACGTGAGCTGATCGATGGCCAGCGCCGCTTTAAGGGTTCCTTACAGGGCGTTGACGAAGATGAGGTTCTGATTGAACTGAACACAACGGAAGCCCCAGTCGTCATCGGGCTAAAGTTTGACTGGCTGACAGAGGCCAAACTTGTCTTGGACGACGACTTAATTCGCAATGTTTTGCGCACCCGTAAAGCGACGGGTGCCATTGATGAAACCCAATTCGATGCGGTAGAAACCGTTCTCGACGACGAGGAGACCTAAAATGTCCATGACCTCAGCCAATCAACTGGAGCTTTTGCAAACAGCCGAAGCCGTGGCGCAGGAAAAAATGATTGATCCAACCCTTGTGATTGAGGCGATGGAAGAAAGCCTGGCACGGGCGGCGAAATCCCGATATGGCAACGATCTTGATATCCGTGTCTCGATTGACCGCAAAACCGGCAAAGCCACATTTACGCGCGTGCGCACTGTCGTCATAGAAGACGAGATCGAGAATGAAAAAGCGCAACTGACAGTGGATCAGGCCCGAGTATACAAAGAGAACGCGCAGTTGGGTGATACACTCGTCGATGAAGTGCCGCCTGTTGAAATGGGGCGCATCGCCGCACAATCTGCGAAACAAGTCATTCTCCAACGTGTGCGGGAAGCGGAGCGTGAAAAGCAGTACGAAGAATACAAAGATCGTATTGGGACGATCATCAACGTTGCCGTCAAACGCGAAGAATATGGTAACCTGATCGTCGATCTAAATCCTGGTGAGGGTGTTTTGCGGCGGAATGAGAAAATCGGTCGCGAAACCTATCGCAATGGTGACCGCATACGTGTGTTTGTTAAAGACGTCCGGCGCGAACCCCGTGGGCCGCAAATTTTCCTCTCCCGCACAGCACCAGAGTTTATGGCAGAGTTGTTCAAAATGGAGGTGCCAGAGATTTACGAAGGTATCATTGAGATCAAAGCTGTGGCGCGGGATCCTGGTTCCCGCGCAAAGATCGCGGTCATTTCTTTTGACAACTCCATTGATCCGGTGGGGGCTTGTGTCGGCATGCGCGGCAGCCGCGTGCAGGCTGTTGTCAATGAACTACAGGGCGAAAAGATCGATATTATCCCTTGGAATGAGGACGCCCCGACGTTTTTGGTCAACGCCCTGCAGCCTGCTGAAGTGTCAAAGGTTGTGTTGGATGATGAAGCAGAGCGGATTGAGGTTGTCGTGCCAGACGATCAACTGTCCCTTGCAATCGGACGGCGCGGCCAAAATGTTCGACTTGCCAGCCAACTGACCGGGCTCGACATCGACATATTGACTGAAGCTGAAGAAAGCGAACGCCGACAAGCTGAATTTGCAGAGCGCACCAAACTTTTCCAAGACAGTCTCGACATCGACGAATTCTTCGCGCAACTCCTTGTGTCCGAAGGATTTACGGCGCTTGAAGAAGTCGCATTTGTTGAACAAGATGAGCTTTTGACGATTGATGGCGTTGATGAGGCCACAGCGGATGAGCTGCAAGCTCGGGCCCGGGATTTCATTGAGGAACAAAACAAAAAAGCCATGGAGCAAGCAAAAGAATTGGGCGTTCAGGACAGTCTTATCAATTTCGAAGGGCTCACGCCCAAAATGCTTGTTGCACTGGCGGAGGATGGCGTCAAAACCCTTGAGGATTTTGCCACTTGTGCAGACTGGGAGCTTGCAGGCGGTTGGACAACCCAAGATGGACAACGTGTGAAAGACACTGGGCTTCTCGAGCCAGAAGGTGTGACGATTGAAGAAGCGCGCGATATGATCATGACAGCGCGGGTCATGTTGGGATGGGTGAACCCTGAAGATATCGAAAGCCAGACCGAAGACACCGAACATGAGGCAGCAGAGGTCTGATGACCTGGGGAGATTCTATTGACAAAGGCAGCCAAATCATCGCCCCGCGCCGATGTTGAGCGTCGGTGCCTTGTAACAGGAAAGGCTCAACCAAAGGCAGACATGATCCGCTTTGTTGCCGCGCCTTCTGGTCTGGTTACCCCTGATTTGGCACAAAAACTTCCCGGGCGGGGTATGTGGGTCAGCGCGGATCAGGCTGCTTTGAAAAAGGCGGCGGCAAAAAACCTCTTTTCCAGGGCGGCAAAAACCCAACTCTCGGTCCCCGAAAATTTTGTTGAGTTGATCACGGACCTGATTTTGCGTCGCCTACAAGAGATGCTCGCGCTGGCGCGTAAATCTGGGCAAGCGGTCTGTGGGTATGAAAAAGTCCGGGGTTGGTTGGCCTCCGAATCTATCGGTGCGCTTTTACAAGCCTCGGACGGTTCCGCGCGCGGCAAAGGAAAATTGATGACACCCCAAGGGGCACGCTATATAAATATTTTATCAGCCACGGAACTTGGGCATGCTTTTGGCCGTATTCATGTCATTCATGCGGCCGTGATGGCTGGCCCTTTGGCTCAACGTAGTGTAGAGGAAGCCACACGATTGGCGGGCCTCCGAAAAACAACGGAAAAACAAATCACCCCGCAAGGAACAAAAGACGTATGAGCGAAACTGACGGTAAAAAAACACTCGGCCTCTCTGGCGGAGCACGTAGCGGGCAAGTCAAGCAAAGCTTTGCCCGTGGGCGCACAAAGAATGTCGTTGTGGAGACAAAGCGCAAACGTGTGATGGTGCCCAAATCCAGTTCAAACGCCTCTAAGTCGTCTGCGGCAAAAAACATTGGTGGGGCCACAGATGCGGAGATGGAGCGCCGTCTCAGGGCGCTTCAGGCTGCTAAAGCACGCGAAGTAGAAGAACAAGAGCGACGCGAACGCGAAGAACAAGAACGTGCCGTAGAACGGGACCGTCGGCGTGCCGAAGCAGAAGCCAAAGAACGCGAAGAAAAAGAGCGTGAAGAACGGGCCAAAAGACGGGCAGAAGAGGAAGAAGCCCGCCGCAAAGAAGCCGAAGCACGCGACAAACCAAGCCCAAAAGCGACACCAGAGACTGCCAGCTCACAGCGTGCTGCTGCGCCTTCATCTTCTCCTGCAACGCCAGGCCCAAACACGCGCTCAAATGAGGCGCCGCGCCGCCGTACCGAAGACCGCGAAGACCGCCGTGGCCGCAACAGAGAAGACAGTGGTCGGCGATCTGGCAAGCTGACGGTTAATCAAGCGCTCTCCGAAGGGGAAGGTGCGCGCCAACGTTCTCTTGCCTCGATGAAGCGCAAGCAAGAGCGTGCGCGTCAGAAGACCGTGGACAGCAGTGAACGGGAAAAAATCATTCGCGAGGTTCAGCTGCCGGAGACAATCGTTGTCTCTGAACTTGCCAACCGCATGGCGGAACGCGCGGCGGCTGTTGTCAAAACCTTGATGCAAAACGGTATTATGGCCACTCAAAACCAGGTTATTGATGCCGATACTGCTGAACTCATTATTGAGGAATTTGGCCACAAGGTGCTGCGCGTGTCAGATGCCGATGTGGAAGACGTCATCGATACCCTGGATGACAAACAAGAAGATCTTCGACCACGCCCACCAGTAATCACAATCATGGGGCATGTTGATCACGGAAAAACGTCCCTGCTTGATGCCATCCGGAAGACAAAAGTTGTCTCGGGGGAGGCAGGCGGCATCACCCAACACATTGGGGCCTATCAGGTCAAAACGGACAGCGGCGCGGTGCTTAGCTTCCTGGATACGCCCGGCCACGCGGCTTTCACTTCGATGCGGGCACGCGGTGCACAAGTCACAGACATTGTGGTTCTTGTGGTCGCGGCAGATGACTCGGTCATGCCGCAAACGATTGAAGCCATCAATCACGCAAAAGCCGCACAGGTTCCGATGATCGTGGCGATCAACAAGATCGATAAACCCGAAGCCGATCCCAATCGCGTACGTACAGAGCTTTTGCAACATGACGTCATTGTCGAAGCGATGTCGGGCGAGGTACAGGATGTAGAGGTTTCGGCGATCTCCGGTCAGGGCCTTGACGATCTTCTTGAATCGATCGCCCTTCAAGCTGAAATCCTAGAGCTTAAGGCAAATCCCAAACGTTCAGCTGCAGGCGCAGTGATTGAAGCCCAGCTTGATGTGGGTCGTGGCCCCGTTGCAACCGTACTGGTGCAAAACGGCACCCTAAACCAGGGTGATATTTTCGTTGTCGGGGAGAAATGGGGGAAAGTGCGTGCGCTGGTCGATGACAAGGGTGATCGAATTAAAACAGCCGGTCCCTCGGTCCCGGTCGAGGTGCTTGGTATCAATGGCACGCCTGAAGCGGGTGATGTCTTGAATGTTGTGGAGACAGAGGCTCAGGCACGCGAAATTGCTAGCTACCGTGAACAAGCAGCCAAAGATAAGCGGGCCGCAGCGGGTGCGGCCACAACGCTCGATCAACTTCTGGCTAAGGCCAAGGCAGACAAAGATGTTGCCGAATTGCCTGTTCTGGTCAAAGCAGACGTGCAGGGTTCAGCCGAGGCGATTATGCAGGCGCTGGAAAAGGTTGGGAATGATGAGGTCCGCGTGTTGGTCCTGCATTCCGGTGTGGGGGCCATTACAGAAAGTGATATCGGTTTGGCCGAGGCCTCGGGCGCCCCGGTGATCGGCTTTAATGTCCGCGCCAATGCGCCAGCCCGAACAGCGGCCAATCAGAAAGGCGTGGAAATCCGATATTATTCCGTGATCTATGATTTGGTTGATGATGTGAAAGCCGCCGCTTCTGGCCTTCTGTCGGCTGAAATTCGTGAAAACTTCATTGGATATGCTGAAATCAAAGAAGTGTTCCGTATTTCCGGGATCGGGAATGTTGCGGGCTGTTTGGTGACAGAAGGTGTTGCGCGGCGCTCAGCTGGGGTACGTCTATTGCGTGACAATGTGGTGATCCATGAAGGTACACTCAAAACGCTCAAGCGGTTCAAGGACGAGGTGAAAGAGGTGCAATCCGGCCAAGAATGCGGCATGGCGTTTGAGAATTATGAGGACATCCGTGCAGGCGATGTGATCGAAATATTCGAACGTGAAGAGGTTCAGCGATCTCTGTCTTGATGGGATAGCCAAGCTGGTTGTTTCACAAAAGTGTGCGTTCTATCGTCCAATAGAGGCCAATGCATCCGATAATGACAGAAGCTGGAACTGCGATATAGCCACGGTACCAGGGTTTTGAGCCAAACCAAAGTCCAACGGTAAGAAATGCCAAAATCAGTACAGCGATTTGACCCAACTCGACACCAATGTTGAACGCGATCAGCGACAGGATAAATTGGCCTTGCTCAAGCCCGAAGTCCCCTAAAACGGTGGCAAAGCCCAATCCGTGCAACAGCCCAAAGCCGAAAATCAGGGCGACACGTCGCACATTGATCTGACCAGAGCCAAAAACGTTTTCAGCGGCGATATAGGCAATCGAGGCCGCAATCAGCGGCTCCACAATATCGGGGGCGACGGTCACAACTCCAAGCGTTGCCAGCGCAAGGGTGATCGTGTGTGCTAAGGTAAAGGCCGACACCTGCCACAAAAGCGGCCCCCAGGCGAGCGCGAAAAAGAACAGCCCCAAGACGAACAGAATATGGTCCAAGCCTTTCGGCAGAATATGATCAAACCCTGAGATAAGGTAGGTCAGAAAGACTTCAGAGGCCGATTGTTCGAGCACAGCCCCCCTTGGCAGTGGCTCAGACAGCTCTCCAGGGGCGAGAATGGCCGCATAAATCTCTTCGCCCTGTTGTTGACGCAACACAATTGCTCCAAGGCGCGCGCTCCATCCAAAAATGACATCTGTGCCGTCATCAGGCAGATCGCTGCGCAGAATGATTTGGCTGTCGCGTGCAAACTCTGCGTCACCAACCTCGGGAATGTTTACGCCCACAAGTTCCAGCGTCAGCCGTGTGTCGCCCGCTTGTAGCAGAATTAACGTGCTCAGCTGTTCCCATGACGTCTCAAAAACCTGGCGTAATTCATCAGGCGGCATTGCGCGCAATCTGTCGTGATATCCCGCAAGTGGGCTGTCATTTGTATTTTCCAAGCTATCAAGTGGCATCCCCGCAATCAAAGGCTCCAGCGGTGTGCGGATTTGCAGCTCCAACTCCGTTTCCGTAATGGTTATATCCGCGATAGCCGGGCGAATTTCATGGGCTTGGCTTGGGAGGGCAAGACCACCTATAAGCATGGTCAGAGAAAAAAAGAGAGTTCGCCACATGATTCCACCCCTTAAGTTCTTGTGTGTGATGTTTTGCTTAATCTGGAGCAAAGCACAAGCACATGAATTCTGGATCGAACCGGAGGCATATCACCTGTCTGTAGGCGACCCGTTTCAGGCGCATTTCAGAGTGGGGCAGAATTTTATGGGGCCGAGTTACAGTTATTTGCCCACGCGCAGCGTCCGCTTTGATCGTTTCATCGCAGGGGACACAGCAGCCCTTTCTGCGGTGGCTGGGGATACTCCGGCTATTCAGATCGAAAACCCACCTGAAGGGCTTTTGGTTCTTATTCATGAAACGACGGATGCTTCTTTGACATACCGCGAACAGGGGAAGTTTGACACGTTTGTTGCGCACAAAAGCCTGGATACCAGCGGCCTGAGTTTTGAAATCCCTTTTAAGGAATTATATCGCCGCTATGCCAAGTCTTTGGTCGGTATTGGCCATGGCCAAGGGGCAGACCAGTTTCAGGGGCTGGCACATGAATTGGTGGCCCTGACAAACCCCTACACAGATGATCTAAGTGCAGGTTTCTTAGTGCAGCTTATATATCAGGGCGCGCCGCAGGCAGACGCCCAAATTGAGCTTTTTGAGAAATCGCCAGAAGATGAGGTTCACATCTCGCTTCATAAAACAGATGAAAGCGGTCGGGTTCTTTTGCCTGTAACACCAGGACACAGCTACCTTGTCGATGCGGTGGTGCTAGAGCTCCACGATCCTGCATTGGGTGCTGAGTGGTATAGCCATTGGGCGTCGCTGACTTTTGCTGTGCCCTCGTGTTGTGTGACGGGCGCAGATTCCCTAGACCAAGACTAAAGGAGAGGTGAGATGAAGAAATTCGAAATGCTTTCGGGCGTTGCCGCCCCGTTGCCATTGATAAACGTGGACACCGATATGATTATCCCCAAGCAGTTTTTGAAGACCATCGAACGCTCAGGTTTGGGCAAAAACCTTTTTGATGAAATGCGTTACGATGAAGACGGGCAAGAAATTCCTGAGTTTGTCCTCAACAAACCTGCGTACCGAGATGCCGAGATTTTGATTTCGGGCGAAAATTTCGGATGCGGGTCGAGCCGTGAGCACGCGCCCTGGGCCCTGCTTGATTTTGGCATCAAGGTCGTGATTGCCCCCAGTTATGCCGATATTTTTTACAATAACTGTTTCAAAAACGGCATTTTGCCCATCGCCTTACCGCAAGAGCAGGTGGATCAAGTCATGCAAGACGCCGAAAAGGGGGCGAATGCCAAAATCACCGTTGATTTAGAAAATCAAACCATCCGTTTGACAGATGGCACACCCATCGCTTTCGAGATTGACCCGTTTCGAAAACATTGTTTGCTCGAAGGCCTTGATGATATCGGCCTAACACTCGAAAAGAAGGCTGTGATTGATGCCTTTGAACAGCGCGCCACAGCTTTGCGCCCTTGGGTTTGATGGATGTTATTAAATCTCTTTATTTCAAAGACTTTTACGGCGAGCTTAAAAAAAATCACATTTTGCCAATACAACAGTTGCGAGAATGTGAAAATAAAGGCAATATAGTGGCAATAATAAGGCAGTTACCTCTTTTACGGGTATAAATGGAATAAGAGACTGGCATGTATTGGTCTCATCCAAGTTGAGGATTGGGCAGTGTGGGTGCAACTTGTTGGTGCGCTGTTGCGGGCATTTTTGATTGTAATAATGATTGTTACGCCTGCGACAATTCTCTCAGGTGTTAGTACAGAAACAAACCAGTTACTGACACTTATCTCAGTATTCGCATTTATCTATGTGCTTTGCGAATACGGAGGTGTTTATCCAGGTCTCATTGAATTTCGTGATGCCGCGCCCCTTAATCGCGTAAAATTTCTTATGATGTTTGCCATGGTTTTTTCCATGGCTACTGCCCTCTCAGGGGGGACCTATCCAACAATGATGGCGCGGTTTTTTGAATCCATTGGCATCCTTTTAGGTCTGGCTGTAGATTTCCCATTCTCGCCTATTCGCGCGGTGATGGATGTTCTGCCAGACACCACATCCTTTGACCAAAGAGTTAAGGTGCGTGTGCTTGCTGGCCTTGCCTATCTGTGGGCTTTGATTTTTTTGACAATTTTCGCTATCCTCATACGCCTTAAGTCTTGGCCTTCCTCTACGGGCTCTTTCAATGTTTGGATCAATCTGCCGACCTTTGATCCTACGGCTGGAATGGATGTGATCCTGCGCCTAAGACGACATGCAAAAATTAGCATCGCTTTAGGGGTTATTCTGCCATTCATAAGCCCATCACTTGCTTGGATGGTTGGGCTGCACTACGGGTTGAACCTGCTGAAGAGTGATCACGCTTTAATTTGGATGATGACACTATGGGCTTTTTTACCCGCCGCCTTCTTCATACGTGGTATCGCATTACACAGGGTTTCCATGATGCTTTTAACCAAAAGGCGACAATTTATAAAAGCCTTAGAGCCGGGGGATTTTCCGCAATCACTTGTTGTATCGCAACCTCAGGATGTGCTGAAAGAGACGACAATTTAAGCCGAATAGCTTTTTTTATGACCGATCTCAGTCAAAATGGTCCTGGGCTAATGCTGGATGCGATCCAAAACCGCAATGATTCTAAAATTTTGGCCACGGTTGAGATTATTGTGCAAATCAATGCGGATATTTTGGTTTTAGGGGGCCTAGACTGGGATCATGCACAATTGGGGCTGCAGGCTTTTAACGCTCTGTTATCAGAGAACGGGCTTGTTTATGGGTATGCAGCCTTTCCAAAACCTGTGTCTGGGATAAACAGCCATATGGATCTTGATGGAGATCAACGCCTGAACGAACCAGAAGACGCGCTCGGTTATGGTGCTTTTACCGGGCAAAACGGTGTGGCAGTTCTGTCTCGCTACCCAGTCACCAACGTTCAAGATCATCACAGGGTCTTGTGGAAAGATTGGGGCACCCTTGAGGGCCTCGTGCCTGATGACGCCATATCCATCCTCCCGCTGGTGTCTGTAGGGATGTTTGAGGTGGCGGTCCAAGGGCTCACTCTGCTTGTTTTTGTGAATATCCCCCCCGTTTTTGATGGTCCGGAAGATCGCAATGGCCTGCGCAACAGTGCACAGATTGCCTTCATCAGGGATCGTCTTGAACATATCCCCAATCCGGTTTTGATCGGGCGTGCAAATCTCGATCCAATCGATGGCGAAGGCCGCCATCAGGCGATTGCGTCGCTTTTGTCGCATCCGTTGCTACAAGACCCTCAATCGCAAAGCAAAGGCGGCAGAGAGGCTACAAATCCAAATGCGCACCAGGGCAATCCCGCCCTTGATACGGCCAACTGGCAGCAGGGGCCGGGGCCGCTGCGTGTCGATTATATCCTGCCATCTCAAAACTTAGACATTGTTCAGAGCGGGATTTTCTGGCCCAAGCCGTCAGAACCTTTTGGCACAACGGTTGCAGATGCCGGGACAGGCCGGTTGGTGTGGGTTGACTTGACCCTACCGCAAACCGGCGATACCTCGCAATAAGGCAAAAAGAGGACCTCAGACATGGCCAATCCCACATTATTGATCCTTCCTGGCGATGGCATTGGCCCAGAGGTGATGGCGCAAGTGCGCCGGGTGATTGCATGGTTTGCCGACAATCGTGGCCTCCACTTCGATATTTCAGAGGACCTTGTTGGCGGGGCAGCTTATGATCGCCACGGCACACCGCTGACCGATGACACGATGGCCAAAGCACAAGCCGTGGATGCTGTTTTGCTTGGGGCCGTGGGTGGGCCAAAATATGATGATCTTGATTTCAGCGTCAAACCCGAACGCGGACTTTTACGTTTGCGCAAAGAGATGGACCTTTATGCTAACCTCCGCCCGGCGCAATGTTTTGATGCTCTGGCAGAGTTCTCCTCCTTGAAATCGGAGGTTGTTGCTGGCCTCGACATCATGATCGTTCGGGAACTGACAAGTGGTGTTTATTTTGGTGATCCCCGCGGAATCATCACCGAGGGTAATGAGCGCGTCGGCATCAACACGCAACGCTATACGGAAAGTGAGATCGCCCGCGTGGCACGCTCCGCGTTTGAACTGGCTCGTCGCCGGTCAAACAAAGTCTGCTCGATGGAGAAGGCCAATGTGATGGAATCCGGCGTGCTTTGGCGCGAAGTCGTGCAAGAAGTGCATGATGCCGAATATGCAGACGTTGAGCTCAGCCATATGTATGCCGATGCCGGCGCGATGCAGCTCACACGCTGGCCCAAACAATTTGATGTGATCGTGACAGATAACCTGTTTGGCGATCTGTTGTCCGACCTTGCCGCCATGCTGACCGGATCACTGGGTATGCTGCCCTCTGCAAGTCTGGGTGCCCCGATGGCCAATGGACGGCCTAAGGCGCTTTATGAACCTGTGCATGGTTCTGCCCCCGATATTGCTGGTGAAAGCAAGGCCAATCCTATTGCCTGTATCCTGAGTTTTGCAATGGCGCTGCGCTACTCCTTCGATCAGGGCGCTGAAGCGGATCGCTTGGAAAATGCGGTCGAAGCGGTGCTTGCAGATGGATGGCGGACGGCTGATCTGGCCTCTGCCGGGAACCGCTCACCGCTTTCAACGGCTCAAATGGGGGATGTTATTCTCTCCAAACTCAACGCGTCGACTGCGTCACCGACAACGAACTAAAAGTCTGTGGGTGTGATTATACGCGCCGCCACCTCCGACGATGATGCGCAGATTTGGAGCATGCTTGAACCTGTGTTTCGCGCAGGCCAAACCTATGCCATTGATCCTTCCATCAGCAAAGACGCGGCATTGGCCTATTGGTTGCGGGATCACGCCTATATCTGTGCCAGCGACCATCCTTTGGGAACATATTATATCCAAGACAATCGCCCTGGCGGGGGCGGGCATTACTGCAATTGTGGGTTTGTCACCGCCCCAAGCGCCCGCGGGCAAGGTGTTGCCACAGCAATGCTTTCCCATGCTCTGGGTGAAGCGAAACGGCTTGGGTATCTTGGTATGGTGTTTAATTTCGTGGTGGCATCGAACATACAGGCCATTGCATTATGGGAGCGCTACGGATTTGAAACCGTGGGCCGTGTGCCAGGGGCATTTATCCCCTTGGGCGGCGTACCGACTGACAGTTTGGTAATGTTTCGGCGTCTTTGATATCATCAGAAAACATGATCTTAGGCTAACGAACTGGGCGCATAAGCTTGAGCTTTCGGAAGGATCGCTATATTTAGAATCAATCTAAATATGGATGGACACAATGCTTCCCTCTCTCAGTTATCGGCGCCGTTTTTCTGATCTTAGCGAACAAGAGGTTCTGGCCCTGGCGATTTCCTCTGAGGAGGACGATGGGCGGATCTACCGCAGCTATGCCGAGAGCCTTCGGGATGAATTTCCCGATAGTGCCAAGATCTTTGATGGTATGGCAGAGGAGGAAGACATCCACAGACGTAAGCTTATAGAGCTTCACCAGAAACGTTTTGGCGATGTGATCCCACTTATTCGACGCGAACACGTTGCGGGCTTCTACGCCCGGCGTCCTGTCTGGCTGGTGGAAAACCTTGGCCTGGATCGGATCCGTTCCGAGGCCGAAGCGATGGAAAGCGATGCCCATAGGTTTTATGTCAAAGCCGCCCAAAATACTTCTGACGCAGACACGCGCAAACTTTTGGGCGATTTAGCGGCAGCAGAAGCCAATCACGAGACCTTAGCCGGTGATTTAAGAGCACAGCATCTAGGGGAAGATGTGCAAAGCTCAGAGGACGAAAAGGCACATCGTCAGTTTGTTCTGACCTGGGTACAACCGGGATTGGCCGGGTTGATGGATGGTTCAGTCTCGACATTGGCCCCGATCTTTGCTGTTGCTTTTGCCACCCAAGACACCTGGACAACCTTCCTTGTGGGCCTGGCAGCTTCAGTTGGCGCTGGAATTTCCATGGGCTTTACTGAGGCTGCCTCAGACGATGGGGAAATCTCGGGTCGCGGGGCGCCCTGGAAACGCGGCATTGCCTCTGGCGTGATGACAACATTGGGCGGTCTTGGCCATGCTCTACCATACCTGATACCTAACTTTTGGACGGCCACCGTGATTGCCGTCATCGTTGTGTTCATCGAGCTTTGGGCGATCGCTTGGATCCAAAACCGCTACATGGACACACCGTTTTTGCGGGCCACACTGCAGGTGGTTTTAGGTGGGGCATTGGTTTTGGCAGCGGGGATCCTCATCGGCTCTGGCTAGGGTGCTATCAACCCTGGCAATTTCCGTGTTCCCGCGGTAGGCGCAAATCATGTTGGAGATTTTTCTCAAAACCGCGCCCTTTTTTGCACTGATCGCCCTTGGCTATGTCTCAGGGCTGACGCGCTTTTTCACTCAAGAGGCCACAGCCTACATCACCAAATTCGTGTTTTACTTCGCGCTGTCGGCGATGTTGTTCAATTTTGCTGCGACACTGTCGATTGGGGACATTTTTGATGCACGATTTGTGATGGCATATCTGTGCGGAACATTCAGCGTTTATCTTCTTGCCACAGCTGTGGCGTTTCTGCGTGGCCTCAAAGTTGCAGAGGTGGCGGTTGAGGCACAGACAGCCACGATCGGGAACGTTGGGTTTTTGGGCATACCGATGTTTGTGGTGCTGCTTGGGGAGGCCTCTGCCGGGCCGATGCTGATGATACTCTCGGCAGACTTGATTGTCTTTTCGTCCCTGATTGTGATCCTCATAACCGCCTCAAGACAAGGGCGGATGTCTGTCTCGATCTTTGCGGTTGTCGGACTGGGCTTGTTGAAAAACCCCATGGTGGTGTCCATCGCATTGGGCCTTTTGTGGTCGATGACTGGGTTGAACTTGCCTGCGCCTGTCTATGATACACTTGTGATCTTGGGGGCTGCGGCCACACCAGGGGCGCTTTTTGCGATAGGCGCGTCTTTGGCATCCAAATCGGCAGAAAACCTCAGCATTCCAAGTTGGCTGGCGTTTTGTAAACTCGTTCTGCATCCTCTTTTTGTGGCCTTCTTCGCCTTTGGCGTTTTTACAGTAGACCTTTTTGCCGCAACGGTCATGGTGTCTTCTGCAGCCCTTCCTGTTGCGGGCAACGTCTATATTCTTGCCCAGCACTATGGCATTGCGCCACAGCGCGTCGCGGCCTCCATTCTGATATCAACCTGTGTTTCAATCGTCACCCTATCCTTTGTGATCGGGGGGCTTTTAGCCCTGTAAGCGGGGCGATAATCACACTAAGATAATGCAAACGCGTTTGGCGGAGCTAGGTGTATGCACAATGATTGAAGCTGTTATTTTTGACATTGGGAATGTGCTGATCGAATGGCAGCCTGAGGTCTACTTTAATCGGCACTATGGCCCAGCACGGCGAGAGGCGCTTTTCAAAGCGGTTGATTTGCATGGCATGAACGACCGTGTCGATAAGGGGGAAAACTTTCACACAGTCCTACGGGAGACCGAGGTTGCCTACCCCGAATTTGCGCAAGAAATCCGCGACTGGCATGACAACTGGATCAAACTTGCGAGCCCCGTCATCCCGCTGTCTGTACATCTGATGCGTGCCTTGAAGGTCAAGGGCGTACCCGTATTTGCACTGACGAATTTCGGGGTAGAGACTTTTGCAGAGGCCACTGCCATCTATACGTTTCTCAATGAATTCGATCATGCCTATGTCTCGGGGCATATGGGGGTGATCAAACCCGATCCACGGATTTATGAAATGGTCGAAGCACATTGCGGCATAGACCCGATACATTTACTCTTTACCGATGATCGTGTGGATAATGTGGCCGCCGCCCGCGCGCGCGGATGGCAAACCCATCATTTCAAAACACCCAAGGGATGGGCAGAAAGTTTGATCCGCCATGGATTGTTGACCCCAGAGGAGGCCGTGCGATGACAATCCCCTTTATCGGCTGGGAGGCGGAAGAGGCCCTAGATTGGCTTGACCTGTGTGACGCAATCACAGAGGGCCACTTGCTGCCACGTGCAAAACTGGACGACAGTTTGCTCCGGCGCGGAGACGATGCACTTCTCAGTCGCACGGCCTGGATTGATGGGCTCGGGGCTTTGGTGAAAACGGCGACGGTCTTCCCAGACAATGCAGCTAAGAATTTGCCAACCATCGGCGGCGGTGTCAGTCTTTTCAACGATAGAACAGGCATTTTAACGGCATGGATGGATTTCGCTCTGCTGACAAAATGGAAAACGGCTGCAGATTCGCTGTTGGCCGCACGGCGTTTGGCCAATCCTGACAGCCGTGTGATCTTGATCATTGGGGCCGGAACAGTGGCCCAAAGCCTACGGCAAGCCTATGCAGCGGGCTTTCCAGGCGCAGAATTTTGGGTCTGGGCGCGGGACACGCAAAAAGGCGATCAATTCGCCAAAGCGAATGCCTGCACCCCTGTGACCAACCTGCAAGAGGCCGTGACAAAGGCCGATATTGTGACCTGCGCCACCATGGCGCGGACACCGATCCTGAAAGGCGACTGGCTTCGCCCGGGACAGCATATCGATCTTATCGGGGCCTACCGCCCGGATATGCGGGAAGCGGATGATCGCGCCCTAGAACGGTCCCATATTTTCGTGGATAGCCGGGACACAACCCTCGGCCATATTGGCGAGATTGATCTGGCGATCAAATCCGGCGCAATCACGGCACAGGATATCGTCGGGGATTACTATGATACCCAAGTCTGGATCAGGTCACCGCAACCGTCGATTACCCTGTTCAAAAACGGCGGTGGCGCGCATCTTGATCTGATGACCGCACGCTACATTCTGGATGCGCTGTCATGACAAGCGTGATCGGCCTCACGCTTCTGCTGCTGACGGTCGCGGTGATGGCCTATGTGGTGATTAAATTCACCGAAGAGCCGATGGATGATGTGATGCGCGCCATTGCGCCGGGGGAGATTGTTGAGCTTCGCCAAGGCAAAACACATTATCAACTGGAAGGGCCAGACGATGCCCCTTTGTTTGTACTCATTCATGGCGTGACCACACCATCTTTCGTGTTTGATGCGCTCGCCCCGGAACTGATCAACCACGGGTATCGTGTTCTGCGTTACGATCTTTATGGCCGCGGGTTTTCCGACCGGCCCGAGGGAGCGCATGATGAAGCGTTCTATACCCAGCAACTCGCTGATCTTCTGGACACCTTGAAGATCACAGCACCGGTCACACTCTTGGGATATTCTATGGGGGGGGCTATTGCCACGGCGTTCGCGGCGTACAATCCACAGCGTGTAGAGCATTTGATCCTCATGGCCTCGGCCGGGCTTGGGTCTGATCTGGGTCCATTTCTGGAAAACTGTGCCAAGATCCTTGGTTTTGGAGATTGGGCCATGCTGACATTTGGGGGCTATATCTTGCGGCAAAAGATCGATAGATCGCTTGGATTGAGTTACGTGCAAGATTTCTCTGCACGCGCAAAGGACGAAACTCATTATGTCGGCTATCTCCCTGCGGTGTTGAAATCTATACGCGCCTTCATCAATAAGCCTCAGGACAGCTATCACCAAAAAATCGCAGGTTTTGATATTCCTGTCGTTGCCCTCTGGGGCGAAGAAGATGATGTCATCCCTGCAACAGCACATAAGCGCTTAGAAAAAGCAAACCCCAAAGCGCGCCAAGTCGTGCTTGCAGAGGCCAGTCACGATCTCCCGCACCGTCACGTTACCGCTGTTATGGGCGCACTCTTTGCCCCGAAAGACTAGCGCAGATCACGCCAAGCCGAGATCATCAGAGGCCGCGTTTACCATGGCCTGCACCAGTTCTCGGGAAATGCCCGGTTCACTCAAAGCATGGCCAGCGTTCGGAACGATCTTCAAATCGCCACGCTTCCAGACTTGCGCCAAGTCATAGGCAGACCGGGGCGGACAAATCATATCATAGCGCCCCTGGACAATCACCCCAGGGATATCGGAAATCGCCTTAATATTGTTGAGCAACCATCCATCGGCCTCAAACCAGCCTTTGTGTAGAAAATAATGGCATTCGAGCCGCGCAAAAGCCCGCGCATATTCTCCCGGGCTTTCACCATCGTGGCCTGTGTTGCGCATCGAGGCCAGCCTGTTCTCCCAAGCGGCCCAGTACCGAGCAAACCGTGTTTCCTCTCTCAAATCACCTGAAAAGAGATGTTTGCTATAGGCCGCAATCACATCTTGAGGGGCGCGTTCTGGCAGAGGGCTGAGGAATTTTGCCCAAGCCTCGGGCCAGAATTGCCCGGCCCCGCCGCTGTAAAACCAGTCCAACTCACGTTGCATCATCAAAAACACCCCCCTTAGGGCCAGATAGCCAACGCGTTCAGGGTGTGAGATCGCGTACGCCAGGGCCAGTGTCGCCCCCCAAGAGCCGCCAAAAACGGCCCAACGATTTACGCCAAGCGCATTGCGAATGCGTTCAATGTCCGCAACCAGGTGCCATGTTGTGTTCACAGCAACAGATGCATATGGGCGAGAGCGGCCACAGCCGCGCTGATCGAACAGGATGATACGCCAAACCTTCGGGTCAAAGTACCGCCGCATCGCAGGTGAGCACCCACCGCCCGGGCCGCCATGCAAGACGATCACCGGCAAGCCGTGCGGTGTGCCGCATTGCTCGACATAAACTGTATGGCCATCCCCGACATCCAGACGCATTTGATCAAAAGGATCAAGTGGCGGGAAAAGATTTCCAGTATTGCGGTTTGAGGCCGGGTTTTGCTGCATTTGTGATCTATATATCTTTGAATGAGACTAAGCCATGGAGCATAATGATGACAACGATAGATGCTGATGAAATTGCAAAATTCGAAGCGATGGCCGAAGAATGGTGGGACACAGAGGGTAAATTCAAGCCGCTCCATATGCTCAACCCTTGTCGGCTTGATTACATCACCAGCCAAATTGCCATGGAATTTGACCGTGATCGCACCACAGCAACACCTTTCGCTGGCTTGCGTCTTTTGGATATCGGCTGTGGCGGGGGCCTGTTGTCAGAGCCTATGGCACGACTTGGGGCAGAGGTTGTGGGCGTCGATGCCGCCGCGCGCAATATTCCCGTGGCCCAGGTGCATGCGCAATCATCTGGGCTTGAAATCGATTACCGTCATACCAGCGCCGAAGACCTTGTCGCAGGGGACGAAGCGCCGTTTGATGTGATCCTCAATATGGAGGTTGTTGAGCATGTGGCAGATCCTCTGGCTTATTTGACGGCGTGCCAGCAATTGCTCAAACCAGGTGGAATGATGATCTGCTCTACCCTCAACCGTAATCCGAAAAGCTATGTCATGGCGATAGTGGGCGCTGAATATGTGATGCGGTGGTTGCCGAAAGGCACACATGAATGGTCCAAGTTTATCACCCCGGATGAGCTTTACGATCTGTTGCAGCAAGCAGGACTGAAACCTGTGGACAAAAAGGGGTTCCAATTCAACCCTTTGACATGGTCCTGGCGCATTTCAGCACGGGATTTGAGTGTGAATTACGTGACTGCCAGCGTCAAACCTCAACCTTCTGAGAACTGACGTCTGATTTGCCGCAAAACGGGAATGGCCGTCCGCACGTCAGACGGCCCGATGTTTTCAACAACCTGCGTAAGAAGTGGCAAAATCGCCAATAGCGCCGCGTCCCGCGCGGCCAATCCCGCAGAGCTGATGGCCACCATTTTCCGGCGGGCATCTTCCCAATCGGGGCGAATATGCACGTAGCCCGCAACCTCAAGTTTCCCAAGCGTGTTTGTCATCGCACCACGGGTCACGTGAAACGCGCCTGCGAGCTGCGCAGGTGTGCGTTCTTCTCGGATATAAGCCAGATAGTTCAAGACCGCAAAATGGCTAAGCTCCATGCCTTTGGGAAGCACTTTACTTAACCTGTTGCGTGTCAGCTGTTCAGCGCTGATCACCTCAGAGAAGAGCGCAGCAGCAAGGGCGTTGACCTCTTCATTCATCAAGAACAGGTCCGGCAAAGGGTCCGCTGCTGTGAATTGCGGGAATTTTTCTGCGGGCCAAAGCGACCTCTTCCAAATCGATGTCGCAAACATAAAGCCCGGGCTCAGGTCCCGCGTCCAGCAACACATCCCCCCAAGGCCCCACAACCAAAGAATATCCATACGTGTCCCGTGGGCGTCCCCGTGAGATGGCATGGGAGCCGGTTTGTGCAGGGGCAACGACAAAAACACCATTTTCAATCGCGCGGGCGCGCAACAAAACCTCCCAATGGGCGGGACCCGTGGCGGGGGAAAAGGCGGACGGCACGGTGACAATCTCTGCCCCTGCTTGCGCCAAACTTCGGAACAGATGGGGAAACCGCAGATCATAGCAGATTGTCAGGCCAAGTATGGCCCAGGGCGTTTTGGCCAAGACAGCCTCAGTCCCAGGGCGGTAGCTTGCACTTTCCCGATAGGTTTCCGCTTCTGAAACGGAGACATCGAACATATGAATTTTATCGTATCGCGCCCGAATGTCCCCCTGCGCATCAAGCAAAAACGATCGATTGGCAAAGCGGCCTTGGGGATCGTCCGTTTTCAAAGCCAAAGAGCCGATGAGGGTCCAAAGACTGGTTCGGCGGGCAGCCGCGCGTAATCCGGTAAGTGTTGGATCAGTCCCCTCTGGAGACAGAACCACGCGTTGATGGCTGCGACTGGTGGAGACGCAATTCGTCACCTCCGGCGTCAGCAACACATCCACATTTTGGTCCTGTGCCTGATCAAAAAAAGGCACAATCTGCGCTAAATTTTCTGCCGGCTGATCTGATGACGTAAATTGAAGCAGACCAAGACGCATTCAGGCAGCAAGCAAAGCGTCTAATTTGCCCGCCCGCTCCAGCGCAAAGAGATCATCGCAGCCGCCGACATGGGTTTGACCAACGAAAATCTGCGGCACCGTTTGCCGACCAGAGGCCCGCGTGATCATCTCAGATCGCAAGTCAGGCTGGGCAAACACATCATATTCGGTGAAATTAATACCCTTGGAGTCGAGCAATTGTTTGGCGCGATGGCAAAATCCACAGATTGGCGATGTGTAAATCTCTACGGGCTGCATGTTCAGCTCCTCTTTTTTCGGTATCATTTATGCGTTACTTAATCGCCAAACGCAACGCGTGCTAGGGTTACCACATCAACTTGTGCGGCCCCTGCGTTCTGCAACGCCTTTGTGCAAGCCGAAAGAGTGGCCCCAGTGGTCAAAACATCATCCACAACCACGCAAGCCCTGCCTTCGACCTGCGGGTTATCCGTTGTCTCAATCGCATGCGCAAGTGTCTCGGATCGTTCTTCCCGATTTAACCCATCCAAAAGGCGCGTGCTGTATCTGCGCCGCAAAGCTTCAGCCGCAAAATCCGCCCCGGAAACCTCAGCCATTGCCTTGCCCAGAAGAGCAGCTTGATTGTACCTTCGCTTGACGCGGCGCATCCAATACAGCGGCACAGGAATGATAAGGCTGTCTTCTGTTACAATCGTCGCAGCAGCCTGGGCCATCCAATGGCCAGCCGGAATGGCAATGTCCGTCCGATCCCCCCATTTAAGCGCCAGAACCAAATCACGCCCCCGGCCCGCGTAGCGGAATGCCGATCTGCCCCGCCTCCATGGGGGTGGGTTGTGTAGACATCTGTCACACTTCAAATCGGCTTCTGCACGTCCGGGCAAAGGTTCAGCGCAGAGGTCACATTGGGCACCACTGAGCACGTCCAACTCACGCCGACAGTCCGGGCATAGGCCAATCCCCTCTGCCAGACGTGTTTCACACAACAGACATTGTGGCGGATAAAGTGCTTCGATGAGCCTTTGCAAACCCAAAGCTGCCCCCTATTTCTTACAATCACATGACACTGCGCCGCCTCACAGACCGAACTGCTCTTGCCTATCATCGAAACCGCGCGCATGGGGCGTGGTTTTTGCATGAGGCCGCTCATCTCGAGATCCAGGAAAGACTGACAGACATTAACAGAGCGTTTACGTCCCCCGCATTGGTCACGGGTGCGCCAAAGATTTGGGGCCCCGCTTTTCCAATGGCGAAGATTGTTTGCGATACAGAGCGCCTAGAGCTTGCGCCGCAAGCCCATGATCTTGTGATCCACGCCATGGCGCTGCATTGGGCCGATGATCCCGTCGGCCAGCTTGTGCAGTGCCGTCGCGCTTTGCAGCCCGATGGGCTGTGTTTGGCTGTGGCATTTGGTGGTCAAACGCTCCATGAGTTGCGCACAAGCCTTGCTGAGGCGGAAATCGCTGAAACAGGCGGGCTGTCCCCGCGTGTTCTCCCGATGGCAGAGGTGCGGGATATGGGGGCCTTGCTGCAACGTGCAGGATTGGCTTTGCCCGTGGCCGATACTGTCAAAATCCCTGTCGTTTATGACACGATGTTTCATCTGATTAAGGATCTGCGCGCCATGGGAGAAACCAACGCCTTGGCAGATCGTCAAAAAAAATACCCTTCCCGTGGTCTTTTCGATCGCGCGGCCCATATCTACCAAAAGAGTTTTGGAACGAAGGATGGCCGGATCACGGCGACGTTTGACCTGATTTTCCTGGCAGGCTGGTGTCCGTCAGAAGATCAACCCAAACCGCTGAGGCCCGGATCGGCGACACATAGCCTGATCGAGGTTTTGGACAAAGAGAAGAGTGAGAGATGAAGGACACAGGATTTATGATCTCAGAGGCAGACCCGCTGCCCCATGCGGCCCCCGATCATCCCCAGGTACGTTTTGGCCGTGTGGGCGTGTTGTTGGCAAATCTGGGCACACCGGATCATCACAGCTATTGGCCGATGCGGCGCTATCTCAATGAATTTCTGAGTGACCGCAGAGTGATCGATTACTCGCCCTGGCTTTGGCAACCGCTTCTGCAATTGATCATCCTGACCAAACGCCCCTTCAGTTCCGGGGCGGCCTATAAATCGATCTGGAATGAGGCCAAGGGCGAAAGCCCCTTGGCCACAATCACTAAGGCCCAAACCGCAAAGCTCGCAGAGCACTTGCATGCCGCATATGGGGACCAAGTGGTTGTGGACTACTGTATGCGCTACGGCAATCCGTCGACCAAATCGAAGGTTGAACAACTGATTGCCGCTGGCTGTGATAAAATCCTCTTCTTTCCGCTCTATCCGCAATATGCAGGGGCCACCACAGCAACCGCGAACGATCAATTCTTCCGCGCGCTGATGACGCCCAAGTGGCAACCAACGGTGCGTTCAGTCGGTGCATATTACAGTGATCCGCGCTATATTGATGCGCTCGCCCAATCGGTGGAACGCGCTTACACGGGGCTTGATGAAAAACCCGATGTGCTTGTGGCGTCTTACCACGGAGTTCCGAAGCGGTATCTGATGGAGGGCGATCCCTATCATTGCCAGTGCCAGAAAACGACACGGTTGTTGCGCGAACGCTTGGGCTGGGACGAAAGCCAAATCGTGACCACCTTCCAAAGCCGCTTTGGACCAGAGGAATGGCTGCAACCCTACACCGTTGAAGAAGTGGCCCGCCTTGCAGAGACGGGCAAGAAACGCATCGCTGTTATCGCGCCCGCCTTCTCGGCCGATTGTATCGAGACACTTGAAGAGATCAACGAAGAGATCAAAGAAAGTTTTGAAGAAGCAGGTGGGGAGGAGTTCACCTACATCCCCTGTCTGAATGACGATGCCGCCCACATCAAGGCGCTTGGTGCCATTATTGAAGACAATCTCAAAGGGTGGGTTGACGAAGCCGTTGCTGTCACAGCCAATCACGGATGATGGGGATCAAGGGTTTATCGGCGGGCGGCATGGGATAATCGCGCAAGTCAGACTTTGATACCCAGACCAGCTTTTGGTTTTCCTTTGGCCTTGGAATGCCGTCCCATTTGCGGCAGATAAACAGCGGCATCAGCAGGTGAAACGTGTCATAAGCGTGGCTGGCAAAGGTCAGCGGGGCCAGACAGGACTGCCAGGTGGAAATCCCAAGCTCTTCCTGCAACTCACGGATCAATGCCCTTTCGGGGGTTTCGCCACTTTCGACTTTGCCGCCTGGAAATTCCCAAAGGCCTTCCATGCTTTTGCCTGGGGGGCGTTGTGCCAGAAGAATCTTTCCATCTCTGTCGACCAGAACAACGGCTGAAACCAAAACGATCTTCATGAGCGGTAATCAGCGTTAATCTGAATGTAGCGATCTGTCAGGTCGCATGTCCACATCCGCGCCTTTGCTGTGCCAAGCCCAAGGTCCACCCGCAGAGTGATTTCTTGGTTTTTCATGTAAGCCGCCGCATCCTCTTCCCGATAATCAGGTGCGCGCCACCCCCGTTCTGCCACCAACACATCGCCAAACCAAATACTCAGGTGGTCCCGTTCGGCCAGGGCGCCTGATTTTCCCACCGCCATCACAACGCGTCCCCAGTTCGGGTCCTCGCCTGCAATCGCGGTTTTAACGAGGGGTGAATTGGCAATGGCCCAGGCCACTTTGCGGGCATCGCGCCGGGATTTGGCTCCGGTCACCTGCACCTTTACACGTTTGGTCGCACCCTCCCCGTCCGAGACGATTTGCAAGGCAAGGTCCTGGAAGACTTTATGCAAACCCGCTTTGAAAGCCCGCGCCGCGCGTGCTGTCTCTAAGACAGGATGCCCCGCTTTGCCCGTTGCAACAGTGATCACCGTGTCAGAGGTTGATGTATCGCTGTCCACAGTGATGGCGTTGAATGTCTCTTGTGTGCATTGAACAACCAGCTTTTGCAGAAGGTCCGCTGACACCGCCGCATCCGTGAACACAAAGGCCAGCATCGTCGCCATATCCGGCGCGATCATGCCTGATCCTTTTGCGATCCCCACAATCTTCACCGGGCTGCCGGACACCTTTATCTCGGCCACAGCGCCCTTGGGAAAGGTGTCTGTTGTCATAATGGCGCGCGCGGCGGCCTGAAGACCCTGAGACGAAAGTCCAGCCTTCAAGTCAAAGAGCTTTTGCAGGATTTTGTCATGGTCAAGCGGTTCCCCGATCACACCTGTGGAGGCGGTAAGGACATTGGGCGGCGCTACACTAAATGTCTGTGCGACCTCTTTTGTAATCGCTTGCACCGAAAGCTGGCCGGCATGTCCAGTAAAGGCATTGGCATTGCCAGAGTTGACCAAAATCGCGGCACCGCCTGGCGCTAAGCCTGCCTTGAGTTTGGCTTGACAGTCACGCACAGCATCAGAGCGCGTCGTGGACTGCGTAAAGACACCGGCCACAGTCGCACCGGGCGCAATCTCTGCCAGCATGACATCGTGACGATCTTTGTATCGAACGCCAGCAGCAACCGTCGCAAAGCGCACGCCATCAATAGGCGGCAGATCCGGGAAATGCTCAGGGGCCAGAGGCGATCTCATTCGCTGTCAAGCAGGTCCGAGTTTTGAATGATGGTGGGGTCGATCCCTTCAGACGACCGCGTGATCTCGGCTTGTGCGAGCAACTCCGCAATGCGGGCATCCACCCGCCCAGCTTGGATTTGCTGCTCAAGCTCACCGCGCACCTCTTCCAGGTCAGGTGCACCCCGCAAGCGGGTTTCATTCAGCAAAACCACATGCCAGCCAAACTGGGTTTGCACAGGTTCAGAAACTTGCCCTTCCTCCAAGGCAACAACGGCTTGCTCAAAACTTGGCACCATCATGCCAAGGCCAAACCAGCCCAAGCCTCCTCCGTTAGGCCCGGATGGACCCGTGGAATGTTCTTGTGCAAGGGTAGCAAAATCAGCACCGCCTTCAAGTTCTGCGATCAGTGCGACGGCCTCTTCCTGGGTTTCAACCAGAATGTGAGAGGCGTTAAATTCCTTTACGTCTTCATAATTCCCATATGTCGCCGTATAGGTGGCTTGGATGTCATCCTCTGAAATGTCTTGGGATTGAAGTGTGTTGATGATAGTTTCGGCTACAAAGGCCCGCTGTGCGTTTTCAAGACCAAGCGCCTGTCTAAGACTGAGTGATTTTTGCGCCTCAGCCGCCAAAACCTCTTGTTGGATCAGTTGATCAATCATTGCGCCATAAAGGACATCATCGGGTAAAGCTTGATATTGTTGGGGCAGCTGCTCTCGCATTGAGATAAGATGCCCCACGGTAATGTCTACATCATCGACTGTCGCCACAACGGTGCTGACATCTTGTGCAAATACAGGTGCCGGCAGAATTGCGAGTGCTGTCGTTATGATGAAAATGGGTTTCATGTCGTATCCTTTGAGTTTATGCTTTGGTGCTTCGTTGACACATCCACCAGACAGTCTTATCTGCGAATATCGAATGATATGGTGGTATCCAACATTCTATGACGTTACATAAAGGTCAAAGAGAAATCGGACAACCGGATGCTCCATATATATGTGCGATAAAGTTATTGCACTCACCACAAGGCTAGGACACGAGCACATGTTAGGAACGCTGGCGCGCAAAATCATCGGAAGCCCGAGCGAGCGAAAAGTAAAATCCATTCGGAAAACAATCGCGCAGATCAACGCCTTGGAGTCAGACTATATCAAGCTGTCAGATGCAGAGTTGATTGCAAAAACCACGTCTTTCAAAGAGCGCCTTGAAAAGGGCGAAAATCTTGACGATTTGCTGCCGGAAGCCTTTGCAAACTGCCGGGAGGCCGCGCATCGCGCATTGGGATTGCGTGCCTTTGATGTGCAGCTTATGGGCGGCATCTTTCTGCATCAAGGCAATATTGCTGAGATGAAAACAGGCGAAGGCAAAACCCTTGTGGCCACCTTTCCAGCATACCTCAACGCACTGAGAGGCAAGGGCGTGCATATCGTCACCGTCAACGATTACCTCGCCAAACGGGATGCTGAGTGGATGGGCGCTGTTTATAGCAAACTTGGGCTGAAAACCGGCGTTGTTTATCCCGGACAACCCGAGGTCGAGAAAAAAACCGCCTATGAGGCAGATATCACCTATGCCACAAACAATGAGTTGGGCTTTGACTATCTGCGTGACAATATGCGCAAAACACGCGCGGAAATGGCGCAAAGGTCCCATTATTTTGCAATTGTTGATGAGGTCGACTCCATCTTAATTGATGAAGCACGCACGCCGCTGATTATCTCTGGCCCCGCTGAAGATCGTTCCGATCTTTATGTCACGATTGACAAAATCATCCCAGATATGAGCGATGAGTTCTACGAACTTGATGAAAAAACACGCAGTGTGACCTTTACGGATGAAGGGAATGAATGGTTAGAAACCCGCCTCAAAGCCGCAGGGTTTCTTCCTGACGGTCAATCGCTTTATGATCCAGAATCGACAACCATTATCCATCACGTCAACCAAGCTTTACGCGCGCATAAGCTGTTTCAAAAAGACACCCAATATATCGTGCGCGATGGAAATGTTGTGTTGATCGATGAGTTCACAGGCCGAATGACACCTGGTCGGCGGCTTTCGGATGGCCTACATCAGGCGATTGAGGCCAAAGAGAATTGCGCGATACAGCCTGAAAATACAACCCTCGCGCAAGTGACATTTCAAAACTACTTCAGGCTTTACGATAAGTTGGCCGGCATGACGGGCACCGCAGCCACAGAAGCTGAAGAATTTCAGCAAATTTATGGGCTCGGCGTCGTGGAAGTGCCGACAAACCGTCCCATTGCCCGCGTTGACGTAGACGACAAGGTTTACCGTACTGCCGATGAGAAATTCGCTGCCATAGTCACGGAGATCAAAGAGGCACATGCAAAAGGCCAACCGGTTCTGGTTGGTACAACCTCGATCGAAAAATCCGAAATGTTGGCTGCTCTTTTGAAAAAGACAAACGTTGCGCACAATGTGCTGAATGCGCGCCAACATGAACAAGAGGCTAAGATTGTCGCTGACGCTGGCAAACTTGGTGCAGTCACAATCGCCACAAATATGGCGGGCCGCGGAACAGATATCAAATTAGGGGGCAACATCGACTTTAAGGTTATGGAGGCGATTGCCGCAGCCCCTGACAAAGATCCCGATATATTGCGCAAAGAAATAGAAGCCGAACATGAAAAGGATGAGGCAGCCGTCAAAGCAGCAGGGGGATTATTCGTGCTTGCCACCGAACGCCACGAAAGCCGGCGGATTGACAATCAGCTTCGTGGACGCTCTGGGCGCCAAGGCGATCCTGGGAAATCGGTATTTTTCCTGAGCCTTGAAGATGATCTACTGCGTATTTTCGGCTCTGAACGGCTGGATAAAATGCTGAAAACTCTGGGGATGCAAGACGGTGAAGCCATTCAACACCCTTGGGTGAACAAATCCTTAGAACGTGCGCAGGCAAAAGTCGAAGGGCGAAACTTTGATATTCGGAAGCAACTTTTGAAATTTGACGATGTGATGAACGATCAACGGAAAGTGATCTTCTCTCAACGTCTGGAGATTATGGAGGCCGAGGACGTCGGTGAGATCGTGCAAGACATGCGCGATGACGTCATCAGTGATTTGATCGATACATATCTTCCAGCCAAAACCTATGCGGATCAGTGGGACGTGCAAGGTTTGTATGCTGCTGTCATTGAAACTCTGAATATCGATGTGCCAATCATAGACTGGTCTGAAGAAGACGGGGTAGATCAAGATGTCATAGATGAACGACTGCGCAAAGCCGCAGATGAGTTTATGGCCGCAAAATCTGTCGAGTTCGGCGTTGAACAAATGCGCAGCATCGAAAAGCAAGTGCTTCTCCAGACGATCGATGAAAAATGGCGTGAACATTTACTTACCCTAGAACATTTACGTTCTATCATCGGGTTTCGGGGATACGCGCAACGCGATCCCTTGAATGAATACAAATCAGAAGCCTTTCAGCTTTTTGACGGTTTGCTCAATGGTTTACGTGTGGCCACAACACGCAAACTTGGCCTGATCAAACCGCTCTCTGAAGAAGAGCGTCAAGCAGTTGTGGCAAAAATTATGGAACAACAGCGTTTAACTGCGGCGCGTGCAGAAGACTCTCAAGATATATCAAATCAAAAAAAAACGTTGAGTGAGGTAACACATACCTTTGACAAATTAGACCCATCAACTTGGGGCAATATCGCACGAAATGCGCTTTGTCCGTGTGGATCGGGTAAAAAATATAAACATTGCCACGGAAAATTCTAAAAACGGCCTTTTGGGGGCCATATTCAGAACAGATTTACTCTTGATAGTTATTTCATGGGAACCTAACGAGTAAAAGGTGCTATGATGAAAGAAACAGCTATTAGAATGGTGCCTGTGGTTATGATCGGCATATCCTTAAGTTTAGGATATGCAATCAAACAAATGTCAGATGCAAACAATGCAGTGCAAACGGGCAGCATGACCGAAATTGCAATGAACGAAACTGCGCCGACCACAACGCTTAGTGACGCTGAAAATGAGTCATTATTTGAAACTTTATCACGGCCACAACTCAACACCATGCAGGGCTTTGCGCCGCCGGTAAGTGTTCCCGACCAAATTACAAAAGATCAACCTGTCCAAAACGCTGTAGCAAATTTTGATCCTCTGAATGGCGATGTGAACTCTTCGTCCGATGCCCATTTTTCGAATTTGACATTTGATACTTTGCTCGAGAATGTTGAAACTGATCTTCTCGTACAAGTAAACGAAGGAGTACAATCGTCTCCGATATCATCTCAGAATGAGGTAATACCCTCTGCTTCTTCCATGATAGATGATGAGTGTATGCCACTTATGCGCCTTGATGATGAACCTTCCGCAATGATACGTCTATTGGTTAATGCGCCTTGTCACATTGGACAAGACTTTGAAGTTAATTATGGCGAAATGCGTTTCACGGGAAGGATTGGCGATGATGGTGCATATATCGAATATATTCCTTCTTTAATGGAAACAGCACAAGTGTCCATAAATTTTCCAGACGGTCATACAATTTCTGAAACTGAAACGATACCAGATGCGTCGCTTTATCGCCGCGTTGCCCTTGTTGGAGAAGGTCTAAATGATTTCCAGTTGCACGCTTGGTCAAATGGAGCAAACTACGGCGACGTAGGACATGTTTATATGAACAGCCCGGGTAATATTGGGGCAGTCGAGGGGCACATGATGGTACTCGGCGATAAGAATTTCCCCTCTTCTAACGTTGCTCAGGTTTTCTCTGCGCCTATCATAAACGATTTAATCGAAAGCTATCCATTAATAACTATCGAAGCCTTTGTTAATGAAATGAACTGCGGTAAGCGTTATACGATACTTACAATCACATCAGACGCAGGGGTGGTGAATAATACACCAATAACAATGACAATGCCTGGATGTGAAGCAATGGGTGAATTGATTATACTGCCTTTGGAATTCGATCACCTTAAGGGACTAAAGAAAGCGTCTTATAATAACTAAATGTAGCCTTCTGATCTAAGACTGCATTGTGTGGAAAGACCAATAATAAGATGATCGTGAAGGCGAAGGCCAAGCATTTCTGCTGCATCACGAATTTGAAGTGTCATTTGAATGTCTGCTGCACTTGGTGATGGGTCACCTGAGGGATGATTATGCACAAGAATGAGCGCTGAAGCCCCAAGCTCCAGCGCTCTTTTCATAATCTCACGGGGGTAGACAGGCACATGATCTACGGTTCCCTTGCCTTGGGATTCATCAGCAATCAGCACATTCTTACGATCTAAATAGAGCACCCGAAATTCTTCAACTTTCTGATGAGCCATGGCCGTTTGAAGGTAAAGCAGCAAGGTATCCCAAGATTGAATGACAGGTTTTTGCAAGACTTTTGCTTGCGCCATGCGATGAGCTGTTGCTTCTATAATTTTAAGCACAATAATAACTGCCGGCCCCACGCCCTTCACTTGTTCAAGTTGTGCAGGGGGAGCTGCGATAACGCGGTTAAGATCTCCAAAGGTGTGTAACAACTCTTTTGCAAGAGGTTTTGTATCGCCACGCGGGATCGCTTGAAAGAGCAGAAGCTCAAGCAATTCATAATCCGGTATAGATGTCGCACCACCTTTCATGAAGCGTTGCTTTAACCGGGCACGGTGGGCTCGTCGATGATCGCGCTCTGGGGTGGGGGGATGAACGCGAGGGTGAGATTTGTGGGTCTCGACAAAAAAACCTGGAAAAGCTGCTTCTTGAAAGGCGGAACGGTCTTGCGACATGCCAGATGCTCATCCGAGTTTGGTTAATAAAACGTTAGTTTTTGTAGGTCGGATGGAAAAGATTGCCGGGGGAGATCGTAAATATCTCTGCCCCTGTTTCTGTGACACCTATAGAATGCTCAAATTGTGCACTCAGTGATTTGTCGCGCGTTACGGCCGTCCAGTCATCGGCAAGCACTTTTGTCTCTGGACGCCCCAGATTGACCATCGGTTCAATTGTAAAAAACATCCCTGCCTCAAGCACAGCCCCTTGCCCTTTGCGCCCATAGTGCAGAACATTTGGCGGCGCATGAAAGACCCGCCCCAAACCATGGCCACAGAAATCGCGAACAACAGACATGCGATGCGCTTCAACATATGATTGAATCGCGTGCCCAATATCGCCAAATGTGTTGCCGGGTTTTACAGCCGCGATACCCTTCATCAAAGCATCATGGGTCACTTCCATCAGCCGTTCAGCCTTGCGGGAGATATCGCCAGCTGCATACATGCGGCTTGTATCTCCATACCAACCGTCAACGATAACTGTAACATCAATATTCAAAATATCCCCGTCTTTTAAAATTTTGGGGCCAGGAATGCCATGACATACAACATGATTGACGCTGATACAGGAAGCATGTTGATAGCCTTTGTATCCAATCGTTGCAGAACTCGCACCCGCGTCCTTGATCATGCCCTCAATCGCCTGATCGAGTGTTTCTGTTGTTATGCCTGGACGCACCATAGAAACCAATTCATCCAGTATGTGAGCGGCAAGCTGGCCTGCTTTTTTCATACCGGCAAAATCGGTATCTTCATGGATACGGATGCCATCTCTTGTAAGTCTGCCGCGGTAATTGTCCACTTTTCAAACTCCGTTTAACCTCGGCCAAGACATAGTATCCTCAATGAGAATTTTCCAGAACCGCATCGCCGTCATAAACCGGATAAGGTTGATCTAAGAAGACCCCTTCAAATGAGATTTTTGTTCCAAAGCAGAGCATTTCAACACCGGCCCTGTATGCTTGAGCAAAAGCCTTTGCGTAATCGGGATCAAGATCGGCCGCTAATTTAAACCGCGCACAATCCGTTCTTTGGACAACGTAAAGCATAACAGCGCGTTTCCCTTGCCGCGCCATTTGGGACAACTCCTTGAGATGCTTTGTGCCCCTTTGTGTGACGCAATCGGGAAATTCAGCCCAATCCGCCTCTCGGCGCAGATGGACGTTCTTGACCTCTATGTAGGTTGTAGGTTCGTGACACTTTGCAAACAAAGCAAAATCAATGCGGGATCGTGTGCCATAAGGCACCTCGGCACGAAAGGTTTCATACTCTGAAAGTCCTGAAATTTGGCGTGCTGCAAGTGCCTCACGCACAACGCGGTTTGGAACGCTCGTGTCTATGCCTGCCATATGCCCCTGACCCAGTTCCACAAGCCGCCATCCGTATTTCAGTTTCTTTTTCGGATCATCATTGGGCTCCACCCATATCCGTGCACTGGGTGTATCCAACCCCAACATCGCGCCAGGATTGGGACAATGCGCTGTGACCTCCGTGCCATCATCCAGCCGGATATCGGCTAGAAACCGTTTATACCGACGGATCAAAGTGGCGGGAATAAGGGGCGTGGCAAAGCGCATGGTGTTGCCCTATAGATATGCTCAGCTTACCACAAGGATTTCCCCTATGAACCCAACCGCAGCGATACTTTTGATTGGCGATGAACTGCTTTCGGGCCGGACAAAAGACGCCAACATGCACTATCTTGCCGGCGAACTTTCCGTGCGCGGGATCGACCTTCTGGAGGTACGCATTGTGCCAGATCGTCAAGAGATGATCGTGGCTGCGGTGAATGCATTGCGTCACACCTATGGTCATGTGTTTACGTCCGGCGGGATCGGCCCGACACATGACGACATCACGGCAGATGCAATGGCAGTGGCCTTTGACGTCAGTATAGATGTGCGGGAAGATGCGCAGCTTATCCTCAAAGCTTATTACGATGCGAGCGGGCAATCCTTAAACGCGGCGCGACTACGGATGGCCAGAATTCCCCAAACAGCACAACTGATTGAAAACCCTGTCTCGGCAGCACCTGGGTTCCGTTTGGAAAACGTCTATGTCATGGCAGGAGTCCCAAGTGTTTTTCGGGCAATGGTTGCGAGCGTTTTACAGCACATAACAGGCGGGGCACCTTTATTGACGGAAACCATAGAGGTGATGCGCGGTGAAGGGGATGTTGCAGAACCACTTGCCAAGATCGCTCAAACCTTTCCGGATTTATCCTTTGCCTCCTATCCATTTCAAAAAGACGGGCGCTATGGCACGAATCTTGTGATCCGTGGCACAAAATCCGCCCGTCTTTCTGAAGGAAAAGCAGCTCTTCTCAATGCTTTGAAATGACACTTTTTGATGTGCTAGATTCGACTTGGCCCGCAGCCCGAACTGAAAAAATTGGCCCATTCACACTGCGTATCACAAAAGGCGCCGGTTCACGCGTTTCGGCAGTATCGTGCGAAGGGTGTTGGACAGATCAGGATATCATGGATGTTGAGGCTTTGGCGCAAGAACACGATCAATCCCCTCTCTTCCAAATAAGAGGGGATCACCAAAAAGACCTCGACAAAGCACTTGGCTCACGCGGATACAGCATTCGCGATCCGTCTGTAATATACGCAGCATCTGCGCATGCGATATGCAAAGCCAATAAGACGTCCAATCACGTCTATCGCGTGTGGCCCCCTCTTAAAATTGTCGAAAAAATTTGGCGGCAAGGAGGGATTGGACCTGAACGCCTCGATGTTATGGCACGGGTCACAGGCCCCAAGACAGTACTTTTGGTTTGGGTAAACGACACGCCAGCCGGGGTTGGTTTCGTCGCACTTCATGAAAAAATAGCTATGCTGCATGCTGTTGAAGTGCTCAAGCCTATGCGTCGCAAAGGGGTGGGAACGCGTTTACTGCAGGAAGCGTCTAGTTGGGCCGCTGAAACAGGTGCAACAGACATAATATTGGCGACAACGCGCAATAATCTGCCTGCGAACAAGGCATACTCTTCCCAAAAAATGGAGGTTGTGTCAAAGTACCATTATCGAAAACGTAACACTTTTTAATGTAATCTCTTTTGGAAAAAGATTTAAAATTAGCATCTTGCGGGAAGTCGTAAATGACAGTCAACTTACAAATAGTTTTGAACATTTTTGCTGAAGCACAATACATAGGAACGAAATGCATTTCAAGATCGGTGTAATAAAACGGTGTCTGGCACTTTTATGTGTCGCGACACCTGCGGTCGGACTTGAGTTTACCGTCCCAGGTGATCTGAGTTACAAAGACTATCAGCCCTTAACGATTCATAAGATTGCCACTGGGCCATCCCAGGTGGGGAGTGTGCCATCGACAACACATGAAGGTCCGGTTCAGCGCTTCGTCTGGCAAATTCCACAAAACAAAAGCGCCCTGGCGCTGTTTCAAGACATGTTGCAGCAGGTTGCGGAAAAGGGATTTAACACAACATTCTCATGTCATACGCGCAGTTGTGGGGGATTTGACTTTCGATTTGGTATTGATGTTTCACCGGCGCCTGCCATGTTTGTCGATCTGAACGAATTTTACTATCTCGCTGCACATCGCGATGATGCTGTCCTAAGCCTAGTTGTGTCACAATCAAATCATGTGGGATATATTGAATTGATACTTGTTGGCGGACCCGGCCCCGTTGCTGTGGAAGAGACAGTAACAAAATCTACGCGCTTGGGTGGTGAACTTGATTTCGTTCAAACCCTTGAAACCGTAGGCAGTGCGATCATAGAAGGGTTAGAGTTTTCGCGCGGTAAAGCCGAGATTACGTCCCCTGATCTTCCTGCATTCCAAGATATTGCAGATTATCTTGTCCATCACCCAAATACAAAAATAACGCTTGTGGGGCACACTGATGCTGAAGGCACACTCGAGAACAATATGTCTTTGTCAGAGCGTCGCGCACAAGCAGTACGCGACACTTTGATAAACAGGTTCTTTGTGAAAGAAAATCAACTTTTTGCGACGGGAATCGGTTATCTTTCACCGCGCACAAGCAATGCGACCTATGACGGGCGCGCTTTGAACAGACGTGTTGAGGTTGTTATAACGTCTTTCGATTGATCACCAATCGTTTGGTCCTTTGTTGTTAAAGCTTTCGACCAGAAAATCAATAAAGGTGCGCACCTTCGGTTGTGTGTAGCGACCCGGTGGATAAACAGCATAAATCCCTTGCGTTTCAGCAGGTAGATCTTCGATGGCAGGGACCAAACGACCGTCGCGCAGTGCATCTGCATAAAGAAAGCTCGGTAAATAAGCAATGCCAAGCCCATTGATTGCAGAGTTCAGCAGAGATTGACCATCGTTGACCGTTAACCATCCTGCTGATCGGATTTGTCGCTTTTCACCAGATGGTGCGGTAATTTTCCAAACGCTTCCTGATGCTTGGTTTGAATAGTGCAAGAGTTTATGATTGTTCAAATCGTCTATGCGCTCAGGGCGTCCGTATTCTTCGAAATACTTTGGACTTGCGATCATCATACGATGCGTTTCGGCAATCTTACGGGCAATTAGGGTTGAATCTTCCATCTCGCCTATGCGCACTGCCAGGTCAAACCCTTCAGAAATAAGCTCAACATAGCGATTGTTCAAAACCATGTTTACTGTAATGTCAGGATACGTGTTAAGAAAAGAACCTAGAATTGGACTTAAGTGATTGACACCAAAATCTGTAGCAACAGATACACGCAATAACCCTGACGGGGCAGATTGCATAGAGCTCACCAGCGCATCTGCCTCACCGGCATCGTTTAGAACCCTGCGGGCACGATCATAATATGCCAATCCAATTTCAGTGGGAGAAACACGTCGCGTTGTGCGATTGAGAAGTCGAGCACCAAGTCGCGTCTCAAGGGAAGAGACATGTTTTGATACAGCCGATTTAGAAATACCCATCTTGCGTGCGGCATCCGTAAATCCACCTTGATCCACGACTGTGGCAAAAGCTTCCATCTCAGTTAAGCGGTCCATTTTTTTCCTCATAAGTTCATCAACAATTTGTATCCTATATGTCGACGAAATACGGCGATTCCTGGGTGTTCCTTGGACGATCTTACGGTACTTTTGTGAATTGTTACTCATTGGATGACTAAAGATATTCCAGGGCGCATCGCACCATTGCAGTCCGCACCGATGACAAAAACAATACCACTGATAAACCCGAGATGATCTATGCACAGCTACCTTGTGTTGCCAGAAACGAAGGCTTAATCTCATGGAGCTGTGCTTTGGATAAACAGAATGAATTGCTTAGATAACACTTACCTCATGTTAGCGAGGCTTAAATTACACCAAGGTAAAAGTTTATGCCTGATAAGTCGCACTCCCACGGACGTCTGAAACTTGAACCAAATCTAAAGCCACGGGCTTTTGTAAATGAACTTCAACCTTTGCATGGGGTCTGGAGGGCCAAAGTCATAACGCTGTTCCCTGAAGCATTCCCTGGAGTTTTGGGCCTTAGTCTGACCGGGCAAGCACTAACACAAGGGCTTTGGACGCTTGACACAATCAATTTGCGCGATTTTGGCCTCACCAAACATCGCAACGTTGATGCGCCTCCTGCCGGTGGTGGGCCTGGCATGGTGATCCGCGCCGATGTCCTGGGCCCGGCGGTTGAGGTGGCGCAACGTGACGTCAAACCCGGGCACCGATTGATTTATCTGTCGCCACGCGGAACCCCTTTCACACAAGCCATGGCCAGCACATTTGCACAAGGGCCTGGGGTGACACTTATCTGTGGGCGGTTTGAAGGCGTGGATGATCGTGTGCTTACGCATTATGGAGTCGAAGAGATAAGTATAGGGGATTATGTCCTCTCTGGTGGGGAGATCGCGGCTCAGGCTGTGATTGATGCGAGCCTGCGTCTGATCCCGCATGTTCTGGGCAATCAAGCTTCTACACAAGACGAATCGTTCTCGAAAGGTTTGGTAGAGTACCCACAGTATACCAAACCGGCTGTCTGGGCGGGGCACTCTGTTCCCGATGTGTTGCTTTCGGGCGATCATGCCAAAATTGCCCGTTGGCGTCAGGAGACAGCGGAAAAATTGACCAAAAGCCGCCGTCCGGATCTTTGGGAGGCCTATCATCGCAGCAAATGCTGATTGGCATCAACCATGTCCTTTTTTTTACTTGAAAAATCCCGTAACGTCTGATTTATGCCGTATATTCGTTCATCAAGCTGTATTCCTTCGTGACGTTTAAGGCGATCACAACGACAAGTTTGATTGCGATTTGAAAGAATAACGCTGATTGAACCCTCTGATGAGTGTATAGATCCACGCACTCAACAAATTGTCAGAGCTCTGAGTTGGCAAAATTAGAGCGGCATAACCGTGACTGATATAGGAGTGATCCGCATGGACCTGATTGCAGAACTCGAGCGTGAGCAAATTGCAGCACTTGGAAAAAAGGTGCCTGATTTCAAAGCCGGGGACACTGTGCGCGTCGGCTACAAGGTGACAGAAGGCACCCGCAGCCGTGTTCAAAACTACGAGGGAGTGTGCATTGCGCGAAAAAATGGTGAGGGTATCGCCGGTTCTTTCACCGTGCGGAAGATATCCTTTGGGGAAGGCGTCGAAAGGGTTTTTCCCCTTTACTCCACGAATATCGAAAGCATAGAGGTCGTGCGCCGTGGCCGTGTGCGCCGGGCTAAGCTTTATTATTTGCGGTCGCGCCGTGGAAAATCGGCCCGTATTGCCGAAGACGCGCACTATAAGCCCAAAAAATCCGCTGAAGCCTGAGGACGTTCTCATGAAAAAAGACATTCACCCTGACTATCACGTGATTAATGTAAAACTGACTGACGGCACGGTTGTGCAGATGAAATCAACCTGGGGCTCAGAAGGGGAACAGATGGCGCTTGATATTGATCCATCGGCTCATCCTGCATGGACGGGCGGAGGGGCTAAATTGATGGATACAGGTGGCCGCGTCTCAAAATTCAAGAACAAATACGCGGGACTTGGTTTTTAGAAAGGCCAAACTTAAAATAAAGTTTACTGCCAGTTTAACACACCAATATTGCGATATATAAGTATATCAAAAACTTCACTAGTAGCAAACCTTAGGCTATATTAGCCCTATATTGATGATTGTGAGGGTGTGGGTGGCACATATCATTGTATTTGGAAACGAGAAGGGTGGATCGGGGAAATCCACCACATGTATGCACGTGGCCACAGCTCTGATCCGCCAAGGCCACTTGGTAGGCGCGCTTGATCTTGATCTGCGGCAAAAAACATTCACCCACTATATCGAAAATCGTGACAGTTACCGTGCTCAGAACGAACTTGATTTACCGATGCCGCGGATGATATCGCTGCCCAAAATTGACCAGAAAGTCTTAAAAGATACAGATAACCCTTTTGACAAGTCGCTTTCTCTGGCTATTGCGGAATTAGAGAGAGATTGCTCTTTTATTGTTATTGATTGTCCAGGCTCCCACACACGGCTGAGCCAAATCGCGCATTCTTTAGCCAATACTCTGGTCACCCCCTTAAATGACAGTTTTGTGGATTTTGATCTTCTTGCCAAGGTCGAACCCGGATCAGGCAAGATTATTGGGCCATCGGTTTATTCTGAAATGGTGTGGCATGCCCGCCAGCTTCGGGCTAAGGCAGGGCTGAAGCCAATTGATTGGATTGTTCTGCGCAACCGATTGGGGGCCCAGCACATGCACAATAAGCGAAAAGTCGGCGAGTCCTTGGAAGAGCTGTCAAAGCGTATTGGGTTTCGTGTGGCCCCTGGGTTTACAGAGCGAGTGATTTTCCGAGAGCTGTTTACACGCGGCATGACCCTTATGGATCTGCAAGACATAGGCGTGACGCATCTGAATATGTCGAATGTTGCGGCACGTCAGGAAGTCCGGGATTTAATGAGTGCGCTACGGCTCCCGAAATTTGAGCAGGCGTCATTATGATGTGTGGGCTTGTGGGTCACAAATGCTGCAATTTTCTCGCTTAGAAATTCGGATCACACGGCTTTCATTGGTCAATCCATCATAAAGCAGCATACGCCCACGTAAGGTCGATCCTGCGCCGGTCAGACATTTGATCGCCTCTAAAGCCATCATCGTCCCAATAATGCCGCAAAGTGGCCCGGCGATACCAACCTCAGCGCATGTTGCTGTTTGTTCTGGGGCTGGCGGTTTTGGAAAGATACATTCAAGGCATGGTGCGCCTTGAGCAGGATCATAGACCGTCAGTTGCCCCTCCCATTGGGCCAATGCACCCGCCACCAAAGGTACTCTTGCAGCCGCAGCCGCAGCATTTACCACTTGGCGCGTGTGAAAAGTATCACTGCCATCCAAAAGCAGATCGTAGTCCTTTAAGAGCTCTGCAGCGATCTCGGGGCTGAAACGGCGATTGTAGGGGCGCACATCGACGTGTGGGTTGAGGGCGCGCATGGTAATTTCCGCACTGAACACTTTGGGCATGCCTTGCCGGTCATCGGTATGGATCACCTGCCGCTGAAGATTGGATACACTCACCACGTCATCATCGATGACCCCAATTGTGCCTACACCTGCCGCTGCAAGGTAGAGCAGCGCCGGTGATCCAAGTCCGCCTGCCCCAACAACCAGCACACGGGCCTGTTTCAATTTTCGCTGCCCAGTACCGCCAATTTCGCGCAAGACGATGTGTCGCGCATAGCGGTCGAGTTCGGTTTCCGAGAATATATCTTTTTGTGGCGGTGAGTCGGATTTTTGCGTCACTTGCGT
>CAWUJT010000008.1:0-46453 GCA_963922715.1 uncultured Thalassobacter sp. | reverse complement strand
GCTGGCGGCATGCCCGACATGGGCGGCATGGGCGGCATGATGTAAACTGCCTTTTTAGGATTGAAATCCAGAGGGTCGCCTGTGCAGGCGACCCTTTTTGTTGGGAAGTATTCGCTTTCTAAGCAGAGTAGGTGCTTACACTTTTACTGAGCATCGGAGGTCACTTTACAGCTTCAAAAAACGGCTCAGCAAAAACTTGATATTCGTCTTCATACGCAATGTAACCAACACAGTTTGCCTTCAAAACTTCTATAGGGTAGCCGCATTCATCCAGAATATTTTTAGGCGCGAACGCTTTTGATATGTGTTCAGTAGCTGTTGGTTTAAACCAACTTAACCCTCTCGTTTCTTTGCCATACTACTCTTTCGCACGCTTTCTAGAGAAACGTTTAGAATGTTCAACCGACCAGTCTCAATCGATAATGCAACAGTCCCGGCTTAAGCACCAACCTGCATTGGGCAAGAATGTCGAACAAGGTGTTTGACCTTTCTCCGTCTAGATGCGCCACTCTTCAATCAGTGTCTTTCCACCTCTTTTTTTCTGTGATTCCACACTGGAAGACCTAGGTTCAAGGCCGCCCGGCCGACCATATGTGCCCCGATAGGTGCTGTGAGCAGCAGGAAGAAAACGATCAGAACACAGCGCAGAACCGTCCCTGGATCACCAAAGTACACCGAAACACCCGCAAGAATAAGACCAGAGCCAAGCGTGCCAACCTTGGTTGCCGCATGCATCCGGATAAAGACATCTGGCATCCGAAAGACACCGATACCGGCCGCGGCGGTCATGAAACTTCCCAGTAGGATAAGCACGGAGGCGATGATTGTACTCATTCTTCGTTCTCCTTTTCTTTCTGGCGGCGGACCACCGCGCGCTCGGCAAAGCGGGCCAAGGCGACGGTTGCAAGGAAGCCAACCAGGGCGAGGACCAAAGCGACATCCAAGAAGGCCGTATCGTCTGAGAATATCGCCGCAAGACCACAGAAGGCGACGATGGACACCGTCATCTTATCGAGCGCCACAATCCGGTCTGGCAAGGTGGGGCCAAGCGCCAGACGGATCAGCGCCAGGCCAACGCCAAAAAATACGAGACCCAAAGAGGTAAAGAGGACAAGTGTGGGAAAATCCATCATGTGTGCACCTCTTCTTCTACGGCGTCGATCACCCAACGTTCCATACCGCGCTTCAGCGTACGGCAGACAGCGTCAGGATCGTCGGCAAACATCACATGCAGCTTCAGTGTTTTCCGATCCTCGCTCACATCAATGCTGAGTGTGCCAGGGGTGAGTGAGATCAGGTTGGTCACCAACAAGATACCAGCATCCGTTTTCACGTCCAATGGCATTTCAATGATCGCGGGGTTCGACATATGCTGTGGTGTGAAGATATCCCACAAGACTTGCAGGCTTGAGATCAGAAGCTCGTAATGGAACATCACAACAAGCTTAGCCCAATACCAGACGCGTTTGAAATACGTTGATCTGACGCCACCAAGCGGTTGCAACAACCACAAAATGACGTAGCCAAAGGCCAGCCCGGACAAAACCGTAAGCCAGGTGAACCCGCCAAAAAACAAGGCCCAGACAACAGCCAAGAACAGATTTGCAACAAGTGTGTTCATGCCCCCTCCCCCAGTACGGCGGTTATATAGTCGCGCGGCTCCAGCAATTGTGCTGCGGCGGTTTTGGCGAAGGCAACGAACGTTTCCGGGAAGAACCCAATGACCAGGGTCATGGCCGCCAAGGCCGCAATGGGTAACAGAAGTTGCGCGCGCGGTGCGGCGGCAAGGGCCGAGAGCTTGGGCTCAAGTGCTGCCGGATGCGGTTTCCAAAAGGCTTCACCCCAGATTTTTGTCATGGAAAAAATCGTCAAAAGGCCGACCGTCAGTGCAACAGCCGCGATGATCCAAGCTCTCTCTTCCAATGCGGCCGCGACCAGCACGTATTTGGCCCAAAACCCCGAAAGCGGCGGGAACCCAGCCAGCGAGAATGCCGGCACAAAGAACAGTACGGCCAAGATCGGGGCCGACCGATAAAGCCCTCCGATCTTATCTAGGTTGGTTGAACCTGTAATGCGCTCCACAACGCCTGCAATCAGAAAGAGGTTCGCTTTCACGATGATGTGGTGAACAAGATAGAACACTGCGCCCGCCATCGCCAGGGGCGTGAACAGCGCAAGGCCCATGATCATATAGCCGATCTGGCTGACGATATGAAACGATAGGATCTTGCGAATGTCATTCTGTGCCGCGGCCCCCAAAACGCCCGTCACCATGGTCAGCGCGGCAACCCATAGTAGGACGGAATGGGTAAAGCCCGTGTCCGCGTTGAACACCAATGTGAACATGCGGATCAGCGCATAGACGCCTACCTTCGTCAAAAGCCCCGCGAAGACCGCCGAGACCGCGAAGGCCGGTGTATGATAGGCGGCGGGAAGCCAGAAGAACAGCGGGAACACGGCGGCTTTGACGCCGAAGGCCACCATGAACATCATGGCGATCACCGTCACAAGGCCTTGGTTCTCCACCTGTGGCAAAGTGCGGGCCATATCGGCCATATTCAGCGTGCCAGTAATACCATAAAGCAGACCAATACCCGATAGAAACAGGATCGTTGAGATCAAGTTCAGCGTGACGTATTTCACGCCGCCGTCGATCTGGGCGCGCGTGCCCCCCAAGACCAAAAGCCCGAAAGAGGCGATCAGCATAACCTCAAACCACACATAGAGGTTGAAAAGGTCCCCGGTCAGGAAGGCACCGGCCACGCCACCGATCAGCACATTGAACAGAGCATGATACCCAAGCTCTTCCTTCCGGGCGTCAATATCAGCCAGCGCATAGATTGAAACAGCCAGCGCGGTAATCGCGGTGATCACAACCATGACAGCGCTGAGGTAATCCGCGACCAGGGTGATCCCAAACGGCGCGGGCCAGCTGCCCATTTGTCCAGCGACAACACCTTGTTCAAGAACCTGCGCCATCAACACAGCAGACGCCGCCAGAAGCGCGGCATTGCCCATCACGCTGACCCAACGTCCCCCCGCCCCAAACCGGGTAAGGAAAGCCAGCACCGCCGTTAGGAACGGCAGAACCAAAGGCGTTGCAAGAACCCAGCTCATGTGTCGGTGGTCTCCTCACGCGGTTCGGCAACGCGCATGTCGTCGGAATACAGCGTGCCAAGGCTGGTGTAGGCGCGAAACATCAGCACCAGCGCAAAGGCAAACAGGCCAAAGCCAATGACAATCGCCGTCAGCACCAGCGCTTGCGGTAGTGCGTTTGCAACCTCCCCCACAGGTCCGTCGGCCCCCACCGGGATCAGCGGTGGCGCACCAGCGGTCAGGCGTCCCGCGGCAAAGATCGTCAGGTTGGCGGCATTAGAGATCAGCACCAAACCAAAGATAAACCGCAGGACGTTGCGGGCCAGCATCAGGTAGACCGCGCTGGCCACCAGCACGCCGATGGTTATGGCCAAGAGCGCCTCCATCAGATTTCCTCTTCCATTGCAAAGACGATGCTCAAAACCGATCCAAAGACCACCAGATAAACACCGATGTCAAAGACCAATACCGTCGATAAGGGCAGACCTTTGCTGTCCTCTGTTGGATTGATGAAAAGCCATTGGCCGGTGAACAGTGGATCGCCGAAAACCGCAGCAACAATCCCAGCCAGAAGCGCGATCCCAAGACCCGCCACCGCGATGTTTTGCGGCATCAGTTTGAGTGCTTTGCGTGCATCATCAGTTCCACAGGCAATGGCGTAGAGCACAAAGCCGGTTGACCCGATCAACCCGCCGATAAATCCGCCGCCCGGTTCATTGTGGCCGCGGATCAGCATGTAGATCGAAAAGAGCAACAGAATGCCAGACAGATAGCGCGTGCCAATCCGCAGGATGATCGAATTCATGGCTCTTTCCTTCCCGAAGTCGTGCGCAACAGCGCATAGGCCGATAGCGCGGCGATCACAACCACCGCGATTTCTCCGAATGTATCGAGGGCGCGGAAGTCCACAAGGATCACATTGACAATGTTGCGGCCAAAGGCCTCTGGCCAACTGGTTGCCTCAAAGTAGGCGGTCAAACGCAAGTCCAGCGGTCTTTCCAGCACCGCCAAAAGAACACAGGTCACGGTCACCCCAATACCAATGGCGAGGATAGCGTCAAACGGCCTGCGGTCCCGCCCCTTCTGGTCAAGATGCGGCAGGCGCAACAGTGCAACTGCGACAAGGATGACCACCAACGTTTCCACCAAAAGTTGTGTGATCGCCACGTCCGGTGCGCTGAAGACGATGAAGACCAGCGCCACACCAATGCCAACCACACCAAGGGCCGCCATTGCCGTGATGCGTGAGCTTGTGACAACGGTCAGCAGCGCACCTGCAACAATCAAGACCATGACCGCGACCACCGGCCATGTCACGTCGCTTAGGTCGGGCATTGTGGGCCAAGCGGCGCGCAGGGTCATTGTGCCTGCGATGGCGACAAGGACCGTGGCGAAGGTTGCAAAGATATAAAATCGCAAGACACCCGGTTGAATGACCTTGGTTTGCCAAGCAGCAAAGCCTTTCAGCCCAGCCAAGAAAGCATCCCACCCGACATCAAAACTGGGTGTAGCGGCATCAACGCGCGCCAGCCAAGCGCGCAAAGGACGATGACCAAGATAGAGCAAAAAGCCGACAACAATTGTCACGCCGGACATGATCAGCGGCAAATTGAACCCGGCCCAAAGTTTGAGCTCTTTCGCCTCCTCCGCTGACCCAAGCAGCACCGCGACGGTTGGGTCCACAAGCAAAGTTTGCAGCGGGTCTGGATAGATCCCAAAGAACGCGCCCATGACGGCCAGCACCACAGGCCCCGCCAGCATGGGCCAAGGTGCCTCTGTCGGGGTGCGCGGCAGAACATGATCGCTTTTGCGCCAGAAGGGTCGCAAGGCAACGATGCCCGCAATGGCCAACATCAATGCATTGGCTGTCAGCAAGGCGGCGGCGAATAAAAAGGGTTGAGATCCGATGGCAAGGATACCTGCGTATTTCAACTCTTTCCCGATGAAACCAAGAAACGGCGGGAACCCAGCCATCGACAGCGCCGCAAGCGCCGCAGCAAGGGCTGTAACCGGCATGACGCGGCCCAAGCCGCCCAGAATATCCGCCTCCCGCGTGCCAGTCGCATAATCGACGCAACCAACCACAAGGAACAAAGCGGCTTTGTAAAGCGAATGCACGATAAGAAAAGTGACAAAAGCTGTCATAGCATAGCCAGACGTTTGGCCCAGAAACAGTGTCAGGGTGCCAAGCGCCATCAGCGTCGTATAGGCCAGTGCCTGTTTCAAGTCGGTTTGACGCAGAGCGAGGACACTGGCGAAGACCGCCGTGAAAGCCCCGGCAATGGTCAGTGTCCAGAACCAAACATCGGTTCCAGACATCGCGGGGTGCAACCGTGCCATCAAGTAGATGCCAGCCTTGACCATGGTGGCAGAATGCAAGAAGGCGGACACTGGTGTCGGTGCCGCCATCGCATTCGGCAGCCAAAAGTGAAACGGAAATTGCGCGGATTTCGTGAATGTTCCTGCAAGGACCAAAATCAAGATGGGCAGATAAAGCGGATGGGATCGCAAAGCATCGCCCTGGGCAAGAATGACAGACAGCTCAAAGCTGCCCACTGTGAGGCCCAGCAGGATAAACCCGGCCAAAAGTGCCAATGCCCCCGCGCCTGTGACAAACAGGGCCTGCAAGGCAGAGCGCCGCCCGTTTGTGGTCGCATGAGAGAACCCAATCAGCAGGTAAGAGGTGATGGTCGTCAGTTCCCAAAACACAAACAGTGCAATCAGGTTATCCGCCGTCACAAGGCCGAGCATTGCGAACATAAAGCCTGTTAAAAACAGTACAAACCGCCCGAATTGCGGATGGCCGACGAGATAGGTGTTTGAATACAGAAACACCATCGCCCCAATCCCGCTGATCAGCAGGGCAAATGTCAGGCTCAGCCCATCAATCACAAACGACAGGGATATCCCTAACGAGGGCACCCAGTCCCAAACATAGCGGAGCGTGTCCCCGCCGGATATCGCGGGGACCAGACTGGCAAACAGGCCGAATACCATCAGCGAAAGACCGATGGGCAATAGACCGATCACCCCATTATTCTTTGCCACGTTATCGTCTGATGCGTCGTTCACTGCGCGCCCTGGAATTATAGTTTAACAGGAGAGATAAATTCATCTGGCTTGACGGCAAGCACAGAACAGTCAACGCGGCTCAGGACAGTTTCGGCGGTATTGCCGATGATCATGCCGGGCAGGCCGGTGCGGCCCAAAGTCCCCATCACAAGCGTGTCAATGTTTTGCGCCTCAACATGCTCGACCACTACATCGGCCGGTGTGCCTTTGATGTGCCGGACGGTCATCTCGGGGGTGACGGCAGCATAATCTGCAGTCAGTTGATCCAACCGTTTGCGACTGGTGCGCCGGGTTTCCTCCACCAAGTCATCAACTTTTTCCGGGGGTGTTCGTGCCATACTGCCCCGCAACAGATGCTCTTCATAAAGACACCAGGCATTCAACACATCAAGACTTGCCTTATCCTGGACCGCTAAAGAGGTCGCAAGCTGCATCACTTTGTGGCTCAAAGCGTCCTGAGACGCGTCATCCGGGTTTGGGTCCACCGCGGCCATAATCCGCTTTGAAGACGCCTCGCCCCCGCTTTTCACTATCCACACAGGGCAAGGACACTTGCGCAGCAGGTGCAAGTCAGGCCCGCCAAAGGTGCGCCAGCTTGCAGTGTGATCCGCCGCTTTCAGCACCAGATCGTGATCATGCCTTAGAACATATCGGATGGTTTCGATAAACCCAACACCTTGGGCAAGGACAGTCGAGACATCCGCACCTTCCGTACGCAAGCGATCGGCAACGGCTTCCAGAGTGTCACGACGAGCGGCATCGAGTTGTCCCGCAAGTTCGTCAGCATCCTTCCCGGAAACACGGGACACCAACCGTTTGAAATCGAGCTGGCTTGTCTCTGATACATTCAGGAGTGTGAGTTTTGCACCGTTCGACTGTGAAAGCCACTGCGCACGTGCCAAGACCGCGTCCGATAAGCCTTCGTCGTTTGACACCACTAAAATGTTCTTGAAACGCTTCATGACCTACTCTGTGTTCATTCACCCTATAAAAGATTGAGATGTCATTGTTTCAACTAAAATATCGACGAAGGGTGATAAAACTCATATATCAGGTAGATTATTTTTTATCGAATGCCAACAACACAACATCGCTATTCTTGCTGTGCAAATATCGATGCTAGACGCACTGTCTGCTTTGCCATAATATATTCAGCGGTGGCACCTGCTGGTCCACCAAATCCCCATGCGGATATGTTAAATCCCCTTCCATGTTTTGTATACATCTTCTGCGATCACTGTGATCGGCCGCGCCTTTGATTGTAGGGATTTATCTTAGGTTGTTGCAAATTCTCTCAGCTTTGAACAATCGAAGCTTGCCCACATATTTTTCGGCATTTTAATCGTTATTGTGTCACTTATGGTGATGATTTTGTTCCATTCTATTTTATTGGCAGTTGTAAGTGGCGTCAAATAAACATGACTTGTCATCTTTGGATTTTTAGACTATCGGGAAATTTCAAATGCACAGCCGGCGAAACTGGCATGCCGAGGTGTGCGCAAACGATCCCGTATAGGAGACTGAAATGCCAAAGATGAAAACAAAATCGAGCGCGAAAAAGCGCTTTAAGGTCACGGCAACCGGAAAGGTTGTGGCGTCTCAAGCTGGTAAACAGCACAATATGATTAAACGTACCAACAAATTCATCCGCAATGCACGCGGCACAACAACACTCAGTGCCCCTGATGCCAGAATCGTTAAGGGCTATATGCCCTATGACCGTTGAACGAGGAGTTTGATCTATGAGCCGCGTTACATCTGGAAAAGTCACACACGCCCGCCACAAGAAAATCATCAAGGCCGCCAAAGGCTATTACGGTCGGCGTAAGAACGCCTTTCGCACTGCGACCCAAGCCGTTGATAAAGCCAACCAATATGCCACCCGCGACCGCAAGGCGCGTAAGCGTAACTTCCGCGCACTTTGGATTCAGCGTATCAATGCTGCAGTTCGCGCCCATGATGCCGATCTGACCTATTCGCGTTTCATCAACGGTCTGTCAAAAGCTGGGATTGAACTGGATCGCAAGGTTCTGGCAGAACTTGCCGTGAATGAACCTGATGCGTTCGAGGCGATTGTGGTGCAAGCAAAGGCTGCTTTGTAAACTGTTCGAGATATTTCAAGCCTGTTCAACAATACACACCTATCAGATAGATAGCTGAGCTTGAGAATGCGGGAGAGTTTTATGGTCGATTTGCGGGAAAAATTTTTGTTGGATCTGGCGGATGTGCACACGCTACCCGCGCTAGAGGCATTGCGTGTGGCCACCTTGGGCAAAAGTGGCACCTTAAGTCTGAAAATGCGTGAATTGGGGAAGATGACCCCAGAGGCGCGCAAAGAAGCTGGTCCGGCCCTCAATGCGCTGAAAGAAGAGATCAACGCTGCCCTCTTTGCCAAAAAGTCCCAGTTAGAGGACGCGGCGCTTGAACAACGTTTGCAGGAAGAATGGCTGGATATCACGCTGCCTGCACGGCCACGTAACACAGGTTTCATTCATCCCATCAGCCAAGTCACGGAAGAGGTCACCGCAATTTTCGCCGATATAGGGTTTTCCGTTGCGGAAGGTCCTCAGGTGGAAACGGATTGGTATAATTTCGATGCGCTAAACATCGCCCCGCATCACCCGGCGCGTGCCGAGATGGACACGTTCTACATGGAACGCGCGGAGGGCGACAACCGCCCGCCGCATGTGTTGCGCACCCATACATCGCCGGTGCAGATCCGCGCGATGGAAGCCCAAGGCGCGCCGTTGCGGATTATCTGTCCAGGGCGTGTTTACCGCGCTGATTACGATCAAACCCATACGCCGATGTTTCATCAGATCGAAGGCTTAGCGATTGATAAAGACATCTCGATGGCTCATCTCAAATGGTGCCTAGAAGAATTCGCCGCAGCCTTCTTTGAGGTCGACAAAATCGAAGTGCGGTTTCGCGCGTCTCACTTTCCGTTCACAGAGCCGTCGGCAGAAATTGATTTCCGCTGTTCCTGGCAAGATGGTACGCTCAAATTAGGTGAAGGCGACGATTGGTTAGAGGCCGGTGGATGCGGCATGGTGCATCCAAAGGTCTTGGCGGCTGGGAACATCGACCCCGATCTCTGGCAAGGGTTTGCCTTTGGGTTGGGGATTGATCGCCTAGCGATGCTGAAATACGGCATTCCTGACCTCAGGGCGTTTTTTGATTCCGATATGCGCTGGTTGCGCCACTATGGGTTTGATCCGCTGACCGCCCCAAGCCTGACGGCAGGGCTCAGCGGGTAATCTATAAAGAACCTCGGCCTTGCCCTTTCCCCTTGGGAAAGAATTCGGTAAGACTTTCCCGACTTCACGAAATCGCTGGATTGAACAATGAAATTTACGCTGTCCTGGCTCAAAGAGCACTTGGAAACAAACGCTTCCCTGGATGAAATTGTCGAGGCTTTAACCGACCTCGGGCTTGAGGTTGAAAGCGTCGAAAATCCTTTGGAGCGTTTGCAAGGCTTTACCATTGGCTATGTTCTGGAGGCTGAAAAGCACCCCGATGCAGATCGACTGCGTGTCTGTAAAGTGGACACCGATACTGGTCCCCTCCAGATTATCTGTGGGGCGCCAAATGCGCGGGCAGGTATCACGGTCGTGGTGGCCAAGCCTGGCCTATATGTGCCGGGTATCGATACCACGATTGGTGTGGGTAAAATTCGCGGCGTTGAAAGCCATGGGATGATGTGTTCAGAACGTGAGCTTGAGCTGTCCGATGAACATGAGGGCATTATCGAATTGCCCTCTGGCAAGGTCGGAGAGACCTTTGCCGACTGGCTGTCTACACATGATCCGAGCAAAGTTGATCCTGTTATCGAGATTGCCATCACGCCCAACAGGCCAGATGCTCTTGGCGTTCACGGCGTTGCGCGTGATTTGGCGGCGCGGGGTTTGGGGCGGCTTATGCCACGAACGGCCCAGGTTGTGCCGGCAACGCTGGCCACTGAGATCTCTGTGACGATTGACGCGGATACATCTGATGGATGTCCCGTTTTCGCGGGGCGTGTCATCCAAGGGGTGAAAAACGGCCCGTCGCCACAGTGGTTACAAGCGCGTCTCAAAGCCATTGGCCTGCGTCCGATCAACGTCCTTGTCGATGTGACGAACTTTTTCACCTATGACCTCAACCGTCCGCTTCATGTTTTTGACCTCGAAAAGGTCAAAGGGAATTTGCGCGTGCATCGCGCGCAAGGCGGGGAAGATATTCTGGCGCTAGACGGCAAGACATATCGGTTGTCTCCAGGCCAAATGGTGATTTCAGATGATAACGGGCCTGAAAGTATTGCCGGTGTGATGGGCGGGGAACACACTGGATGTTCTGAGGCAACGACGACCGTCTTTGTCGAAAGCGCCTATTGGGACCCGGTGCAAATCGCCCTGACGGGGCGTGCGCTGAAGATACATTCTGACGCACGGTATCGGTTTGAACGGGGCATTGATCCCGCCTTTACAGTGGACGGATTAGAGCACGCTGTGCGGATGATTGTCGATATTGCGGGCGGAGAGGCCTCTGATCTGATCATGGCAGGGTCTATTCCGAACGAGGTGCGGCGGTACACTTTTGACCCAAAGCGCTGTTTGTCGCTGGTGGGTATGGACATCCCCGAAAAGACACAGCGCAGAATTCTGACCGACCTTGGCTTTACCCTAGACGGGGATATGGCGGAAGTCCCATCCTGGCGGCCTGATATCCAAACCGATGTGGACTTGGTCGAGGAAGTGGCCCGTGTGGCGTCTTTGACAAAACTCGAAGGTCAGCCGATGCACCGGCCTGCAGGTGTCCAAAGACCTGTCCTGACAAAACTGCAAAAGCGTGAACGCGCGGTGCGGCGCTCTTTGGCGGCGCTGGGATACAATGAGTGCGTCACCTACAGTTTTATTGATCAGACGGCGGCGGAACTCTATGGCGGCGGCACCCAGGAGTATGCTCTGGCCAACCCCATCAGCCAAGATATGAGCCACCTGCGCCCCGCGCTTTTGCCTGGGCTGTTGAAAGCAGCGGTGCGCAACAAGGCACGGGGGTTTGAAAACCTTGCGCTTTGTGAGATCGGGGCGGTTTTCCACGGCGGCGAACCAGGTGAACAGGGTCTATGTGCCAGTGGTGTGCTGATTGGGCATACAGGGCCGAAAGACCATTTCGGAGGTCGCCGCCCAATTGACATCTTTGATATCAAAGCCGATGTGCAAACCGTACTCTCTACGATTGGCGCGCCAGCGAAAACACAGATGCTCAGGGATTTAGGCCCGCAATGGCATCCGGGCCGGTCTGGGCGCATTTGTCTTGGACCGAAAACCACCCTTGCCGCGTTTGGCGAAATTCATCCCAAAGTTCTGCAAGCCTTCGATGTGAAAGGGCCTGCCGTTGGCTTTACGATCTGGCTGGAGAATATCCCTATCCCGAAAAACAAAACCACAACCCGGGCTGCACTGCACCTTAATGATTTGCAAATTGTGGAGCGGGATTTTGCTTTTGTTCTTGATGCTCACGTTGAGGCACTGACGCTGGTCAATGCCGCAGCCGGAGCAGACAAAACCCTGATTGAGGACGTGCGTGTTTTTGATGAATTCATCGGGGGCAACCTTGGAGATGGCAAGAAAAGCCTGGCCATTACCGTCCGTCTGCAACCGCAGGATAAAACGCTGACAGAGGCTGAGATCACTGCGGTATCGGCAAAAATTATCGAAAAGGTGCAAAAGGTTACCGGAGGTGTACTCCGCGACTGAAAGGACCTTTAGTCTCTGGCAGGTATGGCCATACCCCGTTGAACCGCGGGCCGTGCCTTGAACCGATCGAGATAGGCAACGGCATTGGAATGCCCGGACCAATCCACGGCCTCTTGTGCACCGTAAAACTCCAAAGCGCCCAACCAGGGGGCCAAAGCGATATCTGCGATGGAAAACTCGCCCGCGATCCACTCCTTGTCAGTCAGGATATTGTTCAAGACAGCCAAAAGGCGCTTGGCCTCATTTATATATCGCTCTTTCGGGCGAGGGTCTTCGATGGCACTGCCCGCGAATTTATAGAAAAACCCGAGTTGACCAAACATCGGGCCGACGCCCCCCATCTGGAACATAAGCCACTGGATAATGTGGGCTTTATCAGAAGCCGTCTGCCCCAAGAGTTTGCCGGTTTTTTCAGCCAGGTAAATCAAGATCGCCCCCGACTCCCATAGGCCGAGTGGTTTGCCGTCAGGACCATTGGGGTCAATGATTGCCGGAATTTTGTTGTTGGGATTAAGACTGAGATATTCGGGGCTTTTCACGTCACTATCGGCCAGCGTCACACGATGGACTTCATAGGGTAGTCCAAGCTCTTCCAACGCAATAGAGGCCTTCACACCATTGGGTGTTGGAAAAGAATAAAGTTGGATCACAGATGGGTTTTGGGGCACCCAACGGCCTGTGATTGGGAATGCGCTGAGATCAGTCATAGGGGTCTCCGTTGTGTTGGATTTGTTGGCAGATCTCAGTTTCAGAGACCATACATAGAAATCTTATGGTTTTAAGAACGCGTCTCTCTCTGTCACGGGCATATTGAATGCCTCACCAATTGCGGCATAGGTTAAAGCGCCGTCGTGAATATTCAACCCATTTGCCAGATGCATGTCCTCCACGCACGCCTGTTGCCACCCTTTATCTGCCAGGGCCAACATATACGGCATGGTGGCGTTACTCAGTGCGATTGTCGAGGTGCGCGCAACAGCACCGGGCATGTTGGCCACACAATAATGCATGATCCCGTCAACCTCATAGATCGGGTCGGCATGTGTTGTGGGGCGGGACGTCTCAAAACATCCCCCTTGATCAATGGCCACATCGACAATCGCCGCACCTGGTTTCATGGTGGCAAGTTGTGCACGTGAGATCAGTTTCGGCGCAGCAGCCCCGGGGATCAACACAGCGCCGATGACGATGTCGCTTTGCGCGACCTCTTCAGCAAGATTTTGGGCAGAGGCATAGCGGGTGTTAAACAGCGTGCCAAAGGTGTCATCAAGATACCGAAGCCTGTCAAGCGAGCGGTCGAGCACCGTCACATCCGCCCCCATGCCTGCTGCGATCCGCGCGGCATGTGTGCCGACAACGCCACCGCCGATGACAGAGACCTGGGCCGGGCCAACCCCCGGCACGCCGCCCATCAAAACACCCCGTCCGCCGTTACTTTTGTGCAGCGTGAAGGCCCCCATTTGTGGGGCCAGGCGCCCAGCCACTTCTGACATCGGTGCCAGCAAAGGCAGACCGCCCTTTGGGCTCGTCACGGTTTCATAGGCGATGCACGTTGCCCCAGAGGCAAGCAGGTCTTTGGTTTGGGCAAGATCGGCGGCAAGGTGGAGGTAGGTGAATAAAATTTGCCCGGGGCGCAACATCGCGCGTTCAACCGCCTGTGGCTCTTTGACCTTTACGATCATATCGGCTTGGGCAAAAATATCCTCAGCCGTGGCGACGATCTCTGCGCCGACAGAGATATAGGCCTCATCCTCAAACCCAGCCCCTTGGCCAGCCTGGCTTTGGACCAAAACGCTATGGCCATGCGCAATGGCTTCGGCAGCTGCGGCCGGTGTGATGCCAACGCGAAACTCTTGCTCTTTGATTTCAGTTGGGCAGCCAATACGCATCAAGAAGGTCCTGTCAGTATAGAGCGGATGATTTACGGCTCGGGCAGATTTGATCGTCAGTTATTTGTCGGAACGTCAAACCGCGTCCTCGATCCAGCTTTTTAATGAGGCTTTGGGGGCCGCCCCCACTTTGTTAGAGATCACTTCGCCGGCCTTGAACATAAACAAGGCAGGAATGCCGCGTACACCCATTTGTGCGGGGCTGTTGGGATTGTCATCAACATTCACTTTGACGATTTTGATCTTGCCGGCATATTCCTCGGACAATTCTTCAAGTGCAGGTCCAATTTGCTTACACGGGCCACACCACTCGGCCCAAAAATCTACGATAACAGGCAAATCGGATTGACGTACCTCGGTGTCGAATGTGGCGTCGGTGACGGGGATGGTGGCCATGCGTAAGGTTCCTTGTTCAAGATGTATAGGCGTCGTCAAACAATAGGTAAGAAACTAGTGTGGTTGCGTCAACCACTCTCAGCCTCTTATAAGGAGGCAATCACAATATCTTGTGGCACCTCCATGAACTGAGCCGTCTTGGTCCACAGAATGCCTGTGCGCACAGTATGGTTGGGATAAAGGCATGTGATGGCATGGTGATACGCCCCAAGTTGGCGCAAAAGTCCTAAAGGCACTTCTTGCGGCGTTTGGGGAATATGTGTGTTTGATTTGTAATCCACCACCCAAATGTCTTCTGCTGTGATCACCAAACGATCGATAATCCCAGAAATCAGCAGGCCACCTGCTGTAAGCGGCGGCGCAGTGAAGGGCACCTCCGCCAAACTCTCGGGGCCAAAAAGCCAAGAAAGATGTGTGGCAGAAAGAATGTTCAAGGCCTCTTCGCAAACCTCTGGAATAAGTTCTGTCGCAGCGTTCGCCTCTTTGAGAATGGCATGGGCTTTGTCTGCTCTATATTCGGCAGTAACATCGGCCAGATGCTCCAACAGCATATGGATCAGTATGCCTCTCTCTAAGGCTGCGGCGGTCTCAAGGTTACCCTCTCCGGGGAGTGTTTTCGCCCCCCCAAGCTCGGACGGGGAAAGCGTTAGCGGCTTTGGCTTTGGGGTATGCACAATGGTTCTGGTCCAATCCGGTTCATATTCTTGTGGTGTGCTAGGGGGAGGGTCTTGTCTAAGCAGGGGATGCCAATCGCCCTCTAGAACCTCTTGGCCAAGGTGGGTTTGCGATGTCTCAAACCGCTCCACAGCCGCTTTGATCAGACCATACCAACTGTCTTGCGGCGATTTGCCAATATCGCCTGCTGCCCCAATAATAAGCCAACTTTCCGCCCGTGTCAGCGCCACATACAGCAAGCGGTCGCGTTCAGCGCGCAGCTTAGTGCGTCCGGCGTCTGCCTCCATGCGTAAAAGATCAGGCATATCGTCGGATCGTGGACGCCAAGCGCGCACGCCCTGAGGGCCAGGCAGTAATGTGGCTCTATCGTTGAGACGGAGAGATTCCGTCTCTGGCAGAAGGACAATCGGGGCCTCTAAGCCTTTCGCACCATGAACCGTCATCACCCGGATCAGGCCAGATCCGGCCTCTTGCTGGCGCTTGATCTTCACCTCATCGGTTTCAAGCCAAACGATAAACCCATCGAGTGAAGGGGTTTCATTGGCCTCATACGACAGTGCTTGAAAGAGTAAGGCGTCAATCCCCTCTTCGGCCTCCGCGCCAAGACGGGCGAGCAATTTACGGCGCCCGTCATGGCGGGTCAGCATCCTGTCCATCAATTCATAAGGCCGAAGGTAATCGACCTGCCCGCGTAAATCGTGCAAAATGGCGAGTGTATGGGGATGTTTTTCGCGCTGCGCTTGTAAGCTGTCCCAAAGGCGCGGGTGCGGGCGGTTGTGGGCCAGGTGGAACAGATCATCCTCCGAAAATCCGAAGAACGGCGCACGCAGAGCCTCCGCCAGGCTCAGATCATCCTCTGGCAATGCCAGAAATTTCAGCAGCGCTGTGAGGTCTTTCACAGCGATCTCTGCACCGATCTTCAGAACATCTGCCCCGGCAATCGGAAGTTGCGCCTTTTTACAGGCGGCAATGATCTGGTGGAACAACGCTTTACGACGCTGGACGAGGATCAGAATATCACCTGGCCCCACAGCCCTTTTGGTTCCGCCAACCTCGATAGGCGTGGTGCCGTCCAGAATTGCTTTTAACTGCTCTGCCACCCGTTCTGCCATCAGCACATGATGATGATTGGAAGCAGGCTGATCCACGGGATCAAACCAGTGACGGTCTTCTTTTGCTTTCGGTGTCGCCGGGATCGGATCCCAAAGCGTAATCCGCCCAGGCTTAAGCGTGAAAAAAGCCTTGTGGTTCACCCGCATATCGCCATCAGGCGTATTGTCCAAGGCAAAAACGGTATCCACAAGTCTCAAAATAAGGGGGGCAGAGCGAAAAGAATACGTCAATTCATGAGTTGTAAAGGGGGCTTTCGCTACAGAAAACCGTGTCTCAAAACTTTGCCTTTGTTTGTCGAATTGACTGGGGTCCGCGCCCTGGAAGGAGTAAATCGATTGCTTTTTATCGCCGACGACAAACACCCGGCGCGCGGTGTCCTGGGTTTCCCGGCCTGTTGCAAAGTCTTGCGTCAGCGCGTTGATCACCTCCCACTGGTCGGGGCTGGTGTCTTGGGCTTCATCGACAAGGATGTGATCAATGCCGCCATCCAGCTTGTAAAGCACCCAGGCGGTTACATCGGCCCGAGTCAGCAAGTGGCGGGTTTTGGTGATCATATCATCAAAATCAAGGGCACTGCGGGCGGTCTTTTCTGCCTCGATATGGTGAAGGAACGGCGTGGCAAAGGCGTAGAGATCGGCGGTTTGTTCTGCGGCGGCCAGCCGTTGGCGCGTGTCCCGCGCTTGTTCGATACGATCCATAAGGGCGTCAAGACGCTGACAGTGATCAGGGCCAAGGGTGTCTCGAAGCTGTGCAGGCGGATACTTTTCGGCCTTTGATGTGAACGGTGTTTTTGTTTTCGCGCCAAACAGAAAAACGCTTTCTAAGCTCGCCAGCTCTGCATGTCCTAAGGCCGAGAAATCAATCACCTCTAGCCGTTTTCTCACAGGCCCCTGTTGTCTGTGGTGTGGGTCGAGCAGAGGGATCAGGACGTTCAGTGTCGGGCTACTGTCGCCAAGAATATCTTCAGAAAGGGTTTTGATTGTGCAATCAGCTGGCAGATCAAAAGCGGCAAAAATCTCTTGGCGGCTTTTGGGGGTTTCAAAATAGCGTCTGTCTTTCAACAGATCCGCCAGAAAACTCATCACCGCCTGGTCAGAACCGAGATGTGCGAAAACCTGATCCACCAAGGCTTGCTCTGGCCCATCGGCCATTTTGTTGAGGGTTTCTTCCATCATCAACTTCAACCGCCGCTCATCCAACTCGTGAAAGAGCGGCGATACCCCAGCCTCGAGCGGGAACCGGCGCAACAGGCTTGCGCAGAAGGCATGGATGGTTTGAATTTTCAACCGACCTGGTGCTTCAATCGCGCGGGCAAAAAGCGTGCGGGCATGCTCCAGCCGGTCAAAGGTCATCGATGTCGAAGCCACACCGAGCTTGATAAGTTCTGCCCGCAATTCGGCCTCGGGTAGCATGGTCCACTGCCCCAACTGTGTGAAAAGGCGGTTTTGCATCTCGCTGGCGGCGGCTTTGGTATAGGTCAGGCACAAAATACGTTCCGGCGCGACGCCTTCCAGCATCAGCCAGGCCACACGGCCAGTTAGAACACGAGTTTTGCCGGACCCCGCATTGGCCGAAAGCCAGGTGGAATGTCTTGGGTCTGCGGCCTCAATTTGCGCTTGGCTTGCGGGATGGATCATTGGCCCACCTGGATGGTTTTGGCATACTGCGTGTCCTCCCATTCCCCATAGCGCGCCAGATGATCGTAATCGCCACTAAATCCTCGGTCCGCGACAGCGCGCCGCGCCGCATACCCGCGGTTGGGCGCAGAATACTCCATCAGCAGCTTGAGAAGGCCGTCCCGTTGTTGGGTCAATGTGTCAGGCGATATCGGCACAGAAACTTCTTGCCCGGTTTGTGTGAAACTCAGATAGGCCGCATGAGACACCTGCCGTTGTCCAAGGTCTTGGTAACCACCACCGCTGACAATCAAGGCTTCCAAAGGAAGTTGCTTGTTGAAAGCGGTTTGCACATCTGGGCTGGGTGCTTTGCCGGTCTTGTAATCGTAAATCGCAACTGTGCCATCATCGACAAGGTCAATGCGATCGGCACGTGCGGTTAGGGTGAAGTCTCGTTCAGGCAGTGAAAGGGCGCCTTGTGTCTCCAGCACCACGGGTTTTGCACTGCTGCGCCGTTTGACCTCTTGTTCCAGAAACCACGGGGCGGCGTTCAGCATTTTGGCCTGCCATAGGCGACGCATCGCCGGCCAGGGCACAGTGCGCGCAAGCGTTGTCACAATCACTTGGCTAAAAAGGTCCATCGCCTCTTCCGGCAGACCATCTGCTGTCAGCCGTGTAAACGTTTCCAAAGCTTCGTGCAGAACAACACCCCTTAGACGCGCATCTGGTGTCTGATGAAGCGGGGGCAACGGATAAAGATTGAGAATTTTTGACGCATAAATGGCATAAGGATCGCGGATCAAGGTTTCGATCTGCGTCACAGCCAGTTGTTTGGGGCGCGCCTCTGTCGGCGGAGCTGGGGCTGGGCGTGGTTCTGGCGGGCGTATCACTTTTGGCTGGTCTAACTGCTGTGCCAACCGCAACCAAACCTCACCGCGTGATCTGATGGTCTCAAGCGCTGTTTTCCCCTCACTCCCTAACCCTTGGGTCAGATTGACAATCCGGCTGAGCCAGCGCGAGGGCACAGTTTCCGCTTCTTCATCGCGTTTCGAACGGGTCAGAAAAACCTCTGGTCCCGCGATGGCTTGTTGGAAATTATGTGCCGTCAACCCGATCTCACGATCAGGAGAATGTAAGCCAAGAGCTTGGCGCATCTGGCGGCTCAGCCAGGGGTCTGGTGCGTCCTGGGCGGGCCATATGCCTTCGTTCAGGCCCGCAAGAATAATCCGGTCCACGGTTTCAATCCGGGCTTCAATCGTGGGCAGAAAGCGGACCAGCGGATGTGCCGTCACCTGCTCTCGCACAGGGCGGTTTTGGCCCAGCACACCGATCAGCGTTGCATATTCTCTGGCCCGCATCACGCCCCCCGATGGGCTGGCGGCTTCTAAGGCGACCATCATGGCTTGTGCTTCCAATCCGGCGGCGTTGTCCCATAAGGGCACAATGTTTACGCTATTAGGCCCGCCAATCAGCAAAGCGCACAGCGCAAGATGGTCTTGCAGATGGCACTCTAGGTTTGTTTCGGGAACCGGACGACCGAAACCATCCACAAGGCGTGTGACCCAATGTGTCCAATCCGTGATTTTGAGATCATCCGAGAAAACCCAAGACGTCTGCGCGCCCCAAGCCGCCAGGTCAGCCGCGTTCAACGTGAGGATTCTGCCACGCCTGACATCGCGCTCCAAGGCGCGTGTGAGATGGAGATGCGGTGCGCGAAGATTGCCGCCTGTGGCTGTCAAAGGATGCTTGAGCAGCGGCAACAGCATTTCAAGAGAGGGCTCTTGCCCACGTGCATGCGCCACCAACCGCAAGAATCGTCCTGGTAAAGACAGTCCAAGCGGACGTCCCGCAGAATCGTCTGGCTTAATCTGCCAACGATCCAAAGCGGCGGTGACCTGTCGGGTCAATGTCCGGTCAGGGCAAATCAAAGCAACGGTTTGCCCCTGTGCGACAGAGGCTCTAAGACACAAGGCAATTGCTGTGGCTTCATCACGTGGGGACGCTGCCTCGATCAGAGTGATGCCTGTGAAAGCCTCGTCCAGGCTTGAGATCAGGACAGGTCCCTCTTGCCGCCAGGCATTTGTGACAGGCGCAGGCCTCAGCGCCAATGAGACAAGGCGATTGCGAGCTGGGTTTGCCGGGCGTGACGTTGACCATTGCGGTAGTGTCGCAGGTGTTTGATCAGCGATCATGGCAACCCGGGCCAGCATCGCCTGAGGGTGGGTGTCCAGGGCAGGCTTGTCCGCCTGCCCAGCGGCCATAAGCCGGGACCAGATTCCAGCAGGCAAATCACGATCCAATCCAGGGAGAACAACGGCCCCTTGCGGTAGGGTCAGAATAAGCTCCATCAGCCGCAAAATCGGCCCGCGGGACCCTGTCGAGCCGGCAAGAATGATCGGGTGTTTCGGAGGTGCAGATTGCCAGCGGTTTTTGATGGTCTTCAGCAGTGCTTCAAAGCGCGCGTGTTCTGTGGGATGTTCTGGGCTTTGTGGATCGAGATACTGACCGATGATTTCAATGAACCGAAGGCTTTGTTGCCAATGATGGGCAAGCTCTGCGGTCTCAAGATCTCGCATCGCCGCAAGCGGGACACGGTCTTCTTGCATGTCACTGAGCAGTTTATGCAAGCTCAGTGCCATATCGAACGCCACGTTGTGTGGCGCAAACCCCTGCTGCAACTGAAGAAGATGTCGGATGGTTTGTGAAAGCTGAAGCTGTGCCACCAAAGGGTCAGTCGCTTGGGGCAGTCCAGCACCTGGGGCAAGAGCGGACAGATCACTTGTCAAAAGTAGCTTGGGCTTTAAGCTTGGGCCTTGTTCGGAAAAGACCTCATTGACGCGTTTGCGCATGCGCGGGCTTGGCAGAATAAGCGTCACCCGTGCCAGCGCGTCTGGCGCGGCATCTGGGCCCAGTCTTTGCTTTAATCCAGTGACGAGGGCGTGTGAAAAATTCACCCCACAGGGGTCTGCATAAAGGCCTGAGATATGTGTACTCATAAGGTTTTATGCTGCTCGAGCATGGCCTCGGCAAGGGCAATGCCTTCGACTGTGCCCACATCGGCCCAATGGCCAGGGTAAACGGTTCCAAAGACGCGCCCCACAGCCATCTTCTGCTCCCACAATTTGCGCAGAGAAAACACGTCATCTTCAATCGACAAAAGACTGCCTGTTTGATAGATGGCCGCACCTGTATAGGCAAACCCATCAGTGGCATCATAGCTTAGACGTCCCTCTGCGTCCTTCCGCAAACGCCAGCCACCTGGCGCACCACTCACCCGCTCTGGATGAACCAGCAAGAGCAGGACATCCATTTTCATCGGATTCCAGGCCGCCGTCAGCATGTCTGCCGCTTTTGGGCCTTGCCAAACAGCGTCGCTGTTGAACGTCATCACGGGCTCTGGGCCAAGATGCGGCAGCGCTGCGCGCAGCCCACCCCCGGTTTCAAGCGGATATTTCGGCTCTTCACAAAAGATCACATCGGGGTCTTGCGCCAGATATGTTTTGAGTTGGTCCACATGGTGGTGACCATTCACGACAATCCGATCCGGTTTGACGGCGCGCGCTTGCGCAAGCGCGTGATCAATCAGGGGACGTCCAGCCACTTGCACCAAGGCCTTGGGCAATCGGTGTGTGAGCGGTTGCATGCGTGTGCCGAAGCCTGCGGCAAAGATCATCACATTCATGCGGTTACACTCTTTCTTGCGTGTATGCGGTGGAGAACTTCAGGCGTGGGTTCGGGCAGATGTGCCGTGATAAATTCACGCAAATCTTTTAGCTCAGGATGGGCAAGATGCTTTTGCAGATCGCGCCAAACACGTGGCAGCAACGGCAGATAGCCAGGTTTCCCATCGCGCAGCCACAGACGCGGAAAGAGCCCTAGCAGGCGCAGCGATCTTTGCGCACCACAAACATCATAAGCGAATTGGAAGGTTTCCGCATCCTCTTTGGCCAATGCGATGTAATGGGCGCGGGTCTTTGCAATCGTTGACGGGCTCACATCGCGTCGCGCATCCGACAACAGCGAGACAAGATCATAAGCCGCAGGGGCCATCATCGCGTCCTGGAAATCGAGCAATCCGACACGCCCTAAGCTTGATCTGTTGGGCAGCCAAAGCAGGTTTTGCGCATGATAATCGCGTTGCGTGAAGCGATACGCGGTCGTGCTGGCCAAAATCTCGGCCAAAGCCTGCACTTGACCCGAAAGGGTGTCGGTTAAATCTTTTACGTGTGGGCTGTACCACTGACAAGCCAAGGCGGACATTTCCCCCATCAGATGCGGGGTATAAGCCGCAAGGTTTGGAGGCGCAGGTTGGCTGTGGAGGTGGCATAAAACCTCGGCAGCGTTGTGATACAGTTCCTGTTCCAGAGCTGGCTGTGCCATGATGACATCTGCAAAGAGATGATCGCCAAGGTCTTCTAACAGGACCAGCCCGCGCGCCTCATCTGTCGCGAAGATTTCTGGCGCGGACAGTCCCTGGGCACGAAGATGGGCGTCAATTTTCAGAAAAGCCGTCACGGGTTCGTTTGTCTCGACCGGGGCGTCCATTAAGACAGCAGCTTTAGGCCCACCAGTCAGTCTGTGGTAGCGGCGAAAAGAGGCGTCCCCCGCAAGGGGTTTGAGATGAGCATCAGACCAAGCGGTGGTGCGTAGAAACGCTGTAATTTCTGACAGGCGTTGTTGTGTCATGTGAGCATCCCAGACAGGCGTGTACGCCAGTTTTGATTGCCGGAAACCCTAAGATGACGCTCATTGTGATCTTCGCCATGTGAAAATGACAAAGACAGGGCAAACGGCCAAGGCCAATCCGTGCCAAGACGTTCGGGCCATTCGATTAAACAAATGGCGGTTTCAATTGCAACATCAAGACCCAACTCCCAAACCTCGCTTGGGGCGCTCAAGCGATATAAATCACAGTGCCAAATCTCTGTCCCGCCCGCTCGGTAAGTTTGCACAAGTGTAAACGTCGGGGACGGCACATCTTCAACGGCGTGTCCAGATCGCCTTTGCCAGTCCTGTATAATAGCACGGGTGAAATGGGATTTACCGGCGCCAAGCGGACCTGAAAGCCCCAAAACATCCCCCGGTTTGAGCTGCCTTCCCAGTTTTACAGCAAAGTCTGTTGTTGCGTCCGGTGAAGGCAGGGAAATTGAAGGCGCAACGATCTCCATACAGAGCGGCTTAGCCTCTGCCGTCGCAAGCGACAAGTCTTTGTCTCAATTCGATTAGGACAGCGTGGTGAGGGTTTGGATCGCTTCGTTTCGCAAACCAACTGTTGGCACCGCGTTTTGAGTGTCATTTTGAAAGCCGATATAAATCATTCCGTCTTGGAGCGTTATAACGCGGATATATATCTTACGATCACTTATGCGAAGCAGCTCTGCGGTGACTGTATCCTGTCTTATGCCTTGGTCAAAATATGCCGTGATCTCCTGCCAAAACGACGTAGGGCGGCAAAGGTTTTCCCAGATTGTCACCAATTCTTTTATCGAGCTTCCTAATTTGGGTGCGCTGTTATGATCTGTCCATTCTCGGACGTAGGCCGCATTCATGCCAAGCAGTGTCCCATTGTCTGAAACCAAAACCGCCGCTTCATCTTGCAGATCCCACATCGACTGAAAGAGCTTTTTTTCATTTTGATAGTAACGTTCTCGTTCAATCTGAGGGCTGACGTCCTCTATCATCAGGGCAATAGATTTATCGGTTTGTGGACGCACCTTTATGCGCAAGCTTTGCCCGTCCATAGACGGCCAAACGTCATCGTAAGGCGGTGGTGTGTCTTCCTGTGATACGTTCGTCAGTTTTTGACGCCATGACCGATAGGCTTCCGGTTCATGAAAATTCTCAAGATTGCATATGTGGTCGAAAAAGACTGCAAGACTAGGCCTTTGCGCCAAAAGTACGGCATCAAGACCAGTGATGTCGATCAGAGCGGGATTGAAGAGAATAAGTTTCTGGGTGCGATCAAAAATGGCCAACCCAGTGCTCAGACTCGCAAAAGTTTTCGTCAAGGATTGTATGAAATCACGCAGCGCAGCTTCGGCCTTAATCACCTTATCCAATGGGATTGCGAATACACATTTCTGTGTATCAAACATTTCTGTAACAGTGACTTCATACCATTGATTGACATCGTCAGGGGCCAAACCTTCCGTCAGTCTTCGACGTCGCCGACCTATGGCAAAGGAATGTTCATCAGGAAATATCGCTGGTATTGGCCAGCTTCTTGTAGCTTCTTCGCCAAGAAAGTGGCGCACTCGTTCGCGATAGACGCCGTTTGCCCAAGTAATGCGGGCGTTTTGATCGATTGTCCAAATCATGATCGGATTATTTTCCGATACAAAGCGGAGTTTTTCGACTTCCTTTTGCAAACTGATGAGAGCATTTGTATCAACGCGTGTGGTTGGATGCTGTGGATCGGCAGCGGACAGTGTCACCGTCACGGCATCGGCGTCTTGTATCCCAATCAGCGTAAATGTTTCCCCTTCAAATTGGCCATGAATACAGAACCCAACACCATCGGATTTCAATCGATCCAAAGCAGGCCCGGCCCCCTTCACCAAAGCCGTCAACGATTTATAGAGGTTGTCCCAGGCATTCAGATGATCAACGGGCAGAGGAAGAAGATAACCCGCGCCGCCATTATGGCTTTGAAGGTATCCGTTACGAAAAACAAAAACCCGGGGTTCAGACAAAATGTCCTGCGGTGGGGTCTTTTGAGGTGTTGACTGCCGTTTTCGTATCAAAAGACTTAAAAAGATGATCAATGCCGTACATGCGGCGCTTGAAAGGCTGACAAACGTGAATGTGGTCAGGGTCAAAGTTTCACCGAAATTACCTCTTCAGCTTTTCATCCCCAAATATGTTTAAAAAAATTTTAACGCCGTTTCCGATATAGTCTCAAGCTGTGGGAGCGACATTTTCCGTGTCTGGTGGAGTTTGATTTGCATGTGCCTCAATGCTGCTGCGGTTCCATTCTACATCCACAACCGCTCCGCTGCGTACCCCTCCCCAGCTCTTGTTTTTAGAATGGTCGACGCCATTTGCAAAAGTCACGTTCGCCTTGGTGCGCTTTAACAAAGTAATAGCTATAAAGAGACCCAAGCCTAAACCGTTGTAATTTTCTCTATCCGCATACGATTTCTTGACCTGTGTTCGAGATTTTAAGAATGGATCCCCGATGCGGGGGATTAAATCAGTGGGAAACCCGTTGCCATCGTCACTTATGCGGATCTGAATAATCTCCTCCGACCAGAACGCATCAATCCAGACAGTATTTTGTGCAAAATCAACAGCATTTTGCACCAGATTGCGCAGACCATGTATCACCTCTGGCTTGCGCCAAATCTCGGGTTGCTGGGCAGTAATTCGATCAAGCGGGGTGAGTTTATATTCAATAGATATACCCCGCTTCTCATGCGGTTCAGCGGCTTCTCTCAAAATCGCGCTTAGGGGTGTGCGGCGCGAAAACTGATCTTCTTTGCTGGCACGGCCCATTGAATTTAGGATGTCACGGCAGCGATACGCCTGCGCGCGTAGCAAAAGAACATCCTCTTGTAACGTTTTGTCGTTTGTCCCTTTCAAGTCATCCGCCAGTTCAGAGGCAATTAACGTGATGGTTGCAAGCGGAGTGCCCATCTCATGGGCGTAGGCAGCGACTACACCACCAATATCCGTGAGCTTTTGTTCCCGCGCCAAGGCAACTTGCGTTGCAAAAAGCGCCTCTGACATGGCGTTACGCTCTTGTGTCAGGCGATACGCATAGATTGCCATGAACATCACCCCAATCACAATTGCAACCCAAAGACCTTGCAAGAAAATATCCGGCAGAGCGAGTATGCCCCCCTCCTGCGTTCGGAGCGGGATATGATAAACAGCCAGCAGCGATACAGCGCAAAACGCAACCGCGCCCAAGGAAAGTGTCGCCCGTAAAGAAAGGGCGGTGGCTGAAACCGTCACCGGTACAATGATCAGCAGCGCAAACGGATTGTGAAGTCCACCTGTAAGAAACAGCAATAAGCTTAATTGCGCGATGTCGAAGAAAAGTGTGAGGGCTGCAGCACGGTTGCTGAGCCGCTTGTTCACCGGATAAAGCCACAGTTCCAGGACATTCGCAAGCACAGAGGCACCTACGACCAAAAAGCACAACACCAGCTCAATTTCTAAATTAAGGATCGACGTTGCTAAAATAAGGGTGAGTGTCTGGCCGCCAATCGCAACCCAACGCAGATTGATGAGGGTGCGAACCCGCATGCGATTGTCTAGGGGTGGTTCTGTTTCAAAAGGGAAAAAATCACTCATGGCCTTATGGAAGACTGAGTTTGCGGTAAATTCAACCCTGTGACAGCACTCACGATTATCATTTGACCTTCAGAACTTTGCTCCTAATTATGAGATTCAAATTTGGATGAGACAAATGTCATGACTTCGCAACACCTCAGTGACATCGGGCCTGATAAAACTCTTCTGCTTGTCGATGATGATGAACCATTCTTACGTCGTCTAGAGCGGGCGATGGTTAAACGCGGGTTTGAGGTTGAAACCGCAAACTCAGTTGCCGCTGGTAAATCTATCGCAACCACGCGACCGACAGCCTATGCCGTCATCGACTTGCGGCTGGAAGATGGCAACGGGTTAGACGTGGTTGCGGCCTTGCGCGACACGCGGCCTGAAAGCCGGATCGTGGTTTTGACAGGATATGGCGCGATTGCAACGGCTGTGGCTGCGGTGAAAATTGGGGCAACAGATTATCTTGCAAAACCCGCCGACGCCAACGACATCACCAATGCGCTTTTGACGTGTGATAGTGATAAGCCCGCGCCACCAGAAAACCCGATGAGTGCGGACCGGGTGCGTTGGGAACATATTCAACGCATCTATGAGTTGTGTGATCGCAATGTCTCTGAGACTGCACGAAAGCTAAACATGCACCGTCGGACCTTGCAAAGAATTCTCGCAAAGCGAAGCCCACAATAATTTAAGGCAATTTAAGGCCGAGACAGAGCACGTTCCGCGAAAATGCGATCTCCAGAATTCGCAAGCAAGTCCAGCCCTATTTCACGCCGAAAGACATGCACGCTATGACCTGGCTCGGGCGGCTCACCCAAGCGTAAAGCGGATCTCGCCACAAATATGTGACAGATCTTTTCTGCGTAAAGGTCATACTCCGGCATATAGGTAAACCGCCGATAGCTGCCCAACCAACGCGGGCCAGTGATGCGGTGGCCTGTTTCTTCGTAGACCTCTCTATGCAAAGCCTGAACGGGGCTTTCGCCCGGGTCAAGGCCACCCCCTGGCAACTGGAACTCAGGCCAAGGTTCCGCCTGATAAGTCAGCATGATTTTGTTGCTTTGTAATAAGACACAATATGCGCCGGGCCGAGGCGTGTAGCGGATGTCAGATCTTGGGGGGCGTCCGTAACGTGGGATCATGGCTTGGAACCTTGTAGCAATGTACCTATATCCTATCAATATGTCATTCCAGAAAGAAGAAAAGCCATGACCCAGAGCAATCGTATCGCCTGGGACGACACGGTGTTGCCGTTCCAGCTTGACCGCGCCGATATCCGGGGCCGGGTGGCCCGGCTTGACGGGGCGCTGACAGATATCTTGAAGCAACACGCCTATCCCAAAGCTGTGCAAGCATTGGTTGCAGAGGTGGCGTTGCTCACAGCATTGATTGGTCAAACCATAAAGCTGCGTTGGAAACTCTCTTTGCAGGTGCGCGGAGATGGACCGGTGCGGTTGATCGCCAGCGACTATTTTGCCCCATCCGCAGAAGGGGAGCCTGCCCGCATCCGCGCCTATGCGTCTTACGATGAAACAGCGATCATCCCAGGGGTGCCGCTCTTTTCGTTGGTTGGCAAAGGCTATTTCGCCATTTTGATCGACCAAGGCAGTGGCACGGCCCCCTATCAAGGGATCACGCCATTGGCGGGCGGCTCTTTGGCGGCTTGTGCTGAAACCTATTTTGCGCAGTCTGAGCAGCTCCCAACGCGCTTTGCGCTCACCTATCGTGCCGATACTGAAAGTGGTGAAACCCCCAAATGGCGCGCGGGCGGCGTGATGCTGCAGCTTATGCCCAAAGCCTCCCCCTTTGTTGAAGGCGGTGGATCGGGCGAGAACGGTTTGCTGCAAGCCAAGGATATTCTTGATGAAGAGGCACAGGAAAATTGGACCCGAGCCAACGTCCTGCTGGACACGGTCGAAGAAAACGAATTGATCGGGCCTGAGGTCTCACCTGCTGATCTGCTCGTGCGCCTTTTTAACGAAGAAGAACCGCGCGTGTTCGACGGCCAAGCCGTTCGCTTTGGCTGCACCTGTTCTGCCGCGCGCGTGCGCACGTCTTTGTCGATTTACTCGGCCAAAGATATTGCACATATGACAACGGATGATGGCATTGTCACAGCCGATTGCCAGTTCTGCGGGGCGCATTATACGTTCGATCCAAATACCTTGGGTTTCGAGGCGAGCGACGTGTGAAGTGATCGCCCTGGGCCACCTTAAAAGTCTTGTGCAAAATCCCCAACCGAAGGGAAGCTCGGACTATGACCTGAACCCTGGCCTGACGCTGCCGGCAGGCCGCAAGTTGCGGCCTGCTGCTGTGTTGATCGCCATCAGCGATCTCAATCAAGGCGGACGGGTCTGGTTGACGAAACGCGCGTCGGGATTGAAGCATCACCCAAGCCAAATTGCTTTTCCGGGCGGCAAGATTGATGCGCAGGACGCATCGCCAGAGCACGCGGCCTTGAGAGAGGCCTGGGAAGAAATCGCCCTGGCCTCTGACAAAGTGGACATTTTTGGCCGATTGCCGCCGCATGAAACAGTGACAGGCTTTTCTGTTGTGCCAATTGTCGCCCATATCTCAGAACCGTTTCAGCCCGTGGCGGAGGCAGGGGAAGTCGATGAAATTTTTAGCGTTCCGTTGCCCCATGTGTTAAGCCCGGAAAACTATCACATCGAGAAACGCAAATGGCGTGGATCGTGGCGGCGGTTTTACACCGTACCCTATGGACCCTATTACATCTGGGGGGCCACAGCGTGCATGCTGCGTGGTCTTGCGGATCGGGTATGACGTGACGATGAGAATCACAGGCAACTGGTTACGGCACCCCGGCACACAAGGGGTGTTTCGGCGTTTGTTGAGCGCGGGGCATAAGGTGTTTGCCGTGGGGGGCTGTGTGCGTAACGATCTGCTGGGTCGTCCTGTCAGAGACATTGATCTGGCCACCTCTGCACGACCAGATGCCATTTTGGCCGCCTGCGCCGATCTGAAAACAGTGCCAACCGGCATCGACCATGGCACAATCACCGTCATCGCAGAAGGTCTACCCCATGAAGTGACAACCTTCCGCCAAGACATTGAAACGGATGGCCGTCATGCCCGCGTGGTTTTTGGCACAGATGTGTTTGCCGATGCAAAGCGACGTGATTTTACGATGAATGCGCTTTACGCGACCGTCGAAGGCCAGGTTTTTGACCCTCTTAATCAGAGTGTAGCCGACCTCAAAGCGCATCGCATTCGGTTCATTGGCCAGGCAGAGGACCGGATCACAGAGGATTACTTGCGCATCTTACGGTTTTTCCGTTTCACAGCCCATTATGGTGCCGAGATTGATTCTGAGGGATATGCGGCTTGTGCGGCGTTGCAGGTAGGTCTTGATCAGCTCAGCCGGGAACGCATCGGCCACGAGATGCGCAAATTGCTCCAAGCGTCTGATCCCGCCCCCAGCGTTGCCGCTATGGCGCAGGCTGGTATTCTGAGGCGTGTTTTGCCCGGCGCGGATCCTGCGGCACTTGCCCTGCTGGTCCATTTTGAAGCGGCCACAAAGCCGGATTGGCTACGGCGTCTTGCGCTTTTGGGTGGTGATGTCTCGGGATTACGCCTCAGCCGTGCCGAGGCAAAATCGCTCTTCTCTCTCTCCCGTGAGGCACGGGGGGACGCCTCTGCCTTCGCATTAGGGTTTGACTTAGGGGGGGAGCGCGGACGTGACGCGCTTTTGATCCGCTCTGCGCTGTTCGGAACACCACTTTCTGACGCGGGGCTGGCAGAGGGCGCGCAGGCCACCTTCCCTTTGAAAGCCGTTGACCTGGCACCCTTACAGGGGGCGGCGCTTGGCAAAGCCTTAGCGGCTGCGCGTGCCCATTGGCTGCAGAGTGGTGGCACGCTCGATGCGCGTGCGTTGAAAGCCTGGCTGTCACAGGAATGATCTGGTCGCTGTCCGACCCGCTTTACGCGTTTGTTTTGGCTGGCCTGTTCTCCCCTGGTCCGAATGTGATCTTGATCACTTCATCGGGCGCGCGGTTTGGGGTGCGCCGCACATTACCCCATATCGCAGGCGTGGTGGTAGGCGTTGGGATCACAGCAGCCCTCACGGCATTTGGTATCGGTGCTGTATTGCTCTATGCGCCGCTTCTGTCCCTGTCCCTCAAACTCGTTGCGGCGGCTTGGATTCTCTGGATGGCCTGGAAACTGGCGAAAGCAGCACCAGGGGCCGCAAACAGCGACCTGCATCCCTTCACATTTACACAGGCCGTTTTGTTTCAATGGATCAACCCCAAGGTCTGGGCCGTGGCGCTTGCTGCCTCAGCCGGATTCGCCTCAGACCTTCCTTTGGGGTGGGAAGCCCTGCGCATTGGCTCGGCCTTTTCTGGTTTGAACCTTTTTGTCTGTTTGTTTTGGTCGAGCGCGGGCACATTTTTGGCGTATCTTTTGATAACACCACAGGCCTGGCGGGTGTTCAATGTCCTCATGGCAATCGCATTAAGCACCTCTGCTGTCATCGTACTTTTACACTGAGCGGTTATTCTGATCTGCTTTTGATTCCACCAAGGTCAGACCCATGTTCCGGTTTTTTGAAACACTCGTTGATCCCTATACGGACTATCCTCAGACAGATACGCCGCCTACCAAGCTGCGTGCGTTTCTGTGGGATTATTCACAACCATTCAAGCGGGTTTTCTTTTGGACTGCGCTTTTGGCGATCATCATCGCGTTCATAGAAATTAGCTTGCTCTGGTATCTCGGACGGTTGGTGGATTTGCTCAGCAACACAGGGGCCGCTGCGTTCTGGCAGGATCATCGTGTCGAGTTACTGAGTGCAATGGTCTTTTTGTTGTTCTTGCGTCCGCTGATTCAAACGCTTGGCATGGCGATGCTCAACAACACCATCCTGCCGCAATTCGGGGCGCTGGTGCGCTGGCGGGCACATCGTCAGGTGCTGCGCCAGTCTGTGGGCTGGTTCGAGAACGATTTCGCCGGGCGTATCGCCAACCGGATCATGCAGACGCCCACTTCAGCAGGCGACGCAATCTTTCAAATCTTTGACGCGATCACCTTTGCGCTCGCCTACCTGATCGGGGCCGCTGTTCTTCTGTTTGAGGCCGATCCGCGGCTGATCCTCCCACTGGTGCTATGGTTTGGCCTTTATCTGCTTTTGGTGCGCTGGGTGACCCGACGCATTGGTCCGGCGTCCCAGAAAAGCGCGGATGCGCGCTCTATGACCTCCGGGCGGGTGGTGGACAGCTACACCAACATCCATTCCGTCAAGCTCTTTGCCCAGCATGATCAAGAGCTTGCCTATGCCTATGAAGCGATCGAGGAAACCCGCCGCACACTCGCGCAAGAGATGCGGTTGTATACGATTATGGATGTCGTACTGACCACGCTCAATGGCCTTCTGATTGTGGGTGTTGTGGGCTGGAGTATTGCGCTTTGGATGCAGGGGAGCGCCTCGGTGGGCATTGTGGCGGCGGCTTCGGCGTTGACACTGCGGCTGAATGCCATGACCGGGTGGATTATGTGGGCGCTGACCAGCTTTTTCCGCGACTTGGGTGTGGTGGCTGAAGGGATGGAGACGATTACGCAGCCCATCACGTTGGTGGACGCGCCGGATGCCAAGGATTTAGCTTTGGAAACAGGTGCAATCACATTTCGTGACGTCTCACACCATTACGGGCGCGAAACGGGCGGTTTGCGCAATATCGATTTGACCATCACCCCAGGGGAGAAGATCGGCCTGGTGGGCCGCTCTGGGGCCGGTAAATCGACGCTGGTGAAGCTGCTGTTGCGGTTTTATGACATCGAAAACGGTCACATCCTTATCGATGGCCAAGATATCGCGCAGGTGACCCAAGACAGTTTGCGCGCCCAAATCGGCATGGTCCAACAAGAAAGCTCCCTTTTGCATCGGTCTGTGACGGATAACATCCGCTATGGCCGCGCAGAGGCGACACAAGCCGAGATCGAAGCTGCCGCCCGCAAGGCCGAGGCCCATGGGTTCATCCAAACTCTGCAAGACCCCCAAGGCCGCATGGGCTATGACGCTCATGTGGGGGAACGCGGTGTCAAGCTCTCGGGCGGGCAGCGTCAGCGGATTGCGCTGGCCCGTGTGATCCTGAAAGATGCGCCGATCTTGGTGTTGGATGAAGCCACTTCTGCCCTTGACAGTGAGGTGGAGGCAGCGATCCAAAGCACGCTTTATGGCATGATGGCCGGCAAAACAGTGATTGCCATTGCCCACCGGCTCAGCACGATTGCGCAGATGGACCGAATTGTGGTGCTGGATGAAGGCCAGATCGTGGAAGACGGCACGCACACCGAGCTTTTGAAAAAAGACGGGCTTTATGCGGGCTTTTGGGCGCGGCAATCGGGCGGGTTCATCGGAACACAGGAGGCTGCGGAATGATTACACGAGCCAAACGTCGTTTAGGACGGCTTCTACGGTGGTTTGAGCGCCGGATCGATCCATTCCAGCCCTTCGCGGCAGAAACGCCACCGGGCGATTTTATTCCCTACATGATCACCCAACTCAGACCCTTTGGTATCTATCTGCCAGCGATTGCGGGGGTCAGCCTCGCGGTGGCGCTGATTGAAGTGGCGCTGATACTCTACACTGGGCGCATCATTGACTTGATGGCTGCCGCCGGGCCTGGCGCCTTTTGGGGCCGCCATGGGCTTGAGACCGCGATTGCGGCAGCACTCATCTTGTTCTTACGGCCCTTTGTCTTTGCGCTTCATCACCTGCTGCTGGAGCAAACTTTGGTGTCAAACATGCAAGAGCAGGTGCGGTGGCGGGCGCACAAGCATCTTCTTGGCCAAAGCATGGGCTTTTTCCAAAACGACTTTGCCGGGCGGCTGACCAACCGCGTTATGCAACAGGGGATGGCGGTGGAAGACTCAAGCTACATGCTGTTTGAAGCGATCTGGTTTGCCGCGGTCTATGTGGCGGCCGCTGCGATTGTGGTGGCGGGCTTCAACCTTTGGCTCGTGCTGCCGCTGCTGGTTTGGTTTGCGGCGTATGTCGCCTATACTTGGGGTGTCGCGGTCCGTGTGGCCTCTGCCTCCGAGAAAATGTCCGACAGCCGCTCCATGGTGACGGGCCGCGTGGTCGATGCCTACACCAATATGGAAACGGTCAAACTCTTTGCCGATGACGATCAGGAGGAAGGTTTTGTCCTGTCCGCAATGCGGCGCCACAGGCTGCGGTTTCAACGGTTTCTACGATTGATGACAGAGTTGCATGTGGTGTTGTCGTCCATCAACGGTATTCTGATCTGTGGCGTGATCGGCGCGGCGTTGGGGCTTTGGACCTCTGGCGCTTTGACTATCGGTGAAGTTGCTGCGGCTTCGGCCTTGGTGATGCGTCTGAACGGCATGTCGGGGTGGATCATGTGGGTCACGATCCGACTGTTTGAACACATGGGGACGATCCGCGAAGGCCTGCGCTCAATCTCTGTGCCCCATTCCGTGGTGGACCGTATCGGTGCGCCCGCGCTCCAGGTGCAGGCGGGTGAGATCCGGTTTGAGGATGTGAGCCACCATTACGGCAAGGGTAAAGGCGGGCTCGATCGTCTGAACTTAACCATTCGCCCTGGTGAACGGGTGGGGCTTGTGGGCCGTTCGGGGGCGGGCAAATCCTCCCTCGTGAACCTTTTGCTGCGGTTTCGTGATGCCGAGGCAGGGCGCATCTTCATTGACGGCCAAGATGTGGCGAGCGTGACCCAGACAAGCCTTCGCCGCGCCATTGGCGTGGTGACCCAAGACAGTTCCCTGTTGCACCGTTCAATCCGGGCCAACCTGCTTTATGGACGCCCCAACGCCTCAGAGACGGACCTGCAAGAGGCCGCGCGCAAAGCCGCTGCACATGATTTTATCCTGGCGCTTGAAGACCCGAATGGTCGGCGCGGCTATGATGCGCATGTGGGAGAGCGTGGCGTGAAGCTTTCGGGTGGACAGCGTCAGCGGGTGGCGCTGGCGCGCGTGATTTTGAAGGATGCACCCATCCTGATCTTGGATGAAGCAACGAGTGCGCTGGACAGCGAAGTAGAGGCGCAAATTCAGCGCACGCTCTATGATGTGATGGCGGGTAAGACGGTGATCGCCATTGCCCATAGGCTGAGCACGATTGCCCAGATGGACCGGATTGTGGTGCTCGATGCAGGCCGGATCGTGGAGCAAGGCTCGCATCCAGAGCTTTTGACCCTAAATGGAGTGTATGCAGGCTTCTGGGCACGCCAGTCCGGCGGCTTTATCGGCACACAGACGGAGGCGGCAGAGTGACGGCGGACAAAAATTTCGGAAAAACCATTCAACTCTTCTTGGTTGATGGTAACGCCACAGGCCTGCGCAAAGCCACGCTGCATGGCTGGACAGGTCTGTTGTTTGTCAGCGGGAACTCAACATTTGGGGCTTTGCGCGCGCGAGAGGAAGTGGATCGCACAGGTGTCTATATTTTGATAGGCCCAGACCCGGAGACGGTAAACAGCACGCGTGTCTACATTGGCTCTGGCAACTCTGTATCCGACCGCATCAAAGACAGTGCGAAGACCCGCGCCTTTTGGGAAACAGCGATCACGGTGACAACCAGTGACGATGATCTCTCCAAAGGCCATGCCGAATATCTTGAGGCCCGGCTGATCGAGCTTACCGCCCAAGCAGGGCGTGTCACGCTCGATAACAGCACCCAGCCAGACACAAGCCGCAGACGTCTGCCTGAGGCGGACGTGGCCAATATGGAGCAATTCCTAGCCAATCTGCAGATTATCCTGCCGGTGATCGGGCTCGATATGCTTAAACCACAGCCGCGTGCGGTGACGAAAACCGCGACACCGGTCGCGGATCGTGTCAGCGATGAAGTGCAGTTTGAAATCCGCCATAAAAGTGGGGTGCAGGCGACTGCTGTCGAAGAAGATGGTGAATTTATCGTGCTGGAAGGATCAGAGGCGCTGACAAGTACAGGGTATGTTCAGCAAAGTTATGGCGCCCTGAAAGAGAAGCTGATCTCAGATGGAATTTTGGTGCCCCAGGGTGATAACAAACTCCAATTCACGAAACCCTGGTCTTTCAACAGCCCCTCCGCGGCTTCGGCGATTGTCTTGGATCGCAACAGCAATGGGCGGATTGAATGGAAGGTGAAAGGCTCCAGACAAAGTTACCATGACCGGCAACAAGCCCAAGCCGGTGTGCAAGAGGAGGCGGCAGAGTGATCGAGCGGATCTGGCATGGACTGCGGGGGCGGGTCTCAAACCTCGTTGACCCGTTCCAGCCCGCCTCAGGGCCGCCCCCGCAGACGCTTGGGGCGTTTATGGTTTGGAGCCTGACAGGAAGCTGGCCGGTGCTCATACTGGCCTTTGTGATCTCTGGGTTGGCCGGCGCGACAGAAGTGCTGTCAGCATTTCTTTTAGGCATGGTCGTTGATACAGCTGTTGAGGCTGCGCCCAGCACTTATTTCACGGATCACTTGTGGCTTGTTGTGACCTTCGTAGTATTCTTTCTTGTGGTCCGCCCAATAATTTTTGGGATCTCCGCCATCTTCTCTGGCCTGGTTGTGCCGCCTAACATCTATCCCCTGGTACAATCGCGGCTGCACCGTTGGGTCATGGGGCATTCGATCCGCTATTTCGATAACGATTTCGCAGGCCGCATCGCACAGAAACAAACGCAGACGGCCAATGCCGTCACCAATGTCGCGGCAGAAGTCATCAATATGGTGGCTTTTGCAGGAGCAACACTGATTGGCTCTGTTGCACTCCTTACAGCCATTGATCCCTGGATTGCGGTCGCACTGGCAATATGGCTGATCGGATATCTGTCGATCTTTCGATGGTTTCTGCCCCGTATTCGCAAACGCTCCAAGGCGCGGGCCGGGGCGCGGGCGATGGTGACAGGTCAGGTGGTGGACACCGTGACCAATATCAAAACGGTCAAGCTTTTTGGCCATCAGGATTATGAGGATCGCACAGCCCTAGAGGCCATGGCGAAACTGCGCGATAAGTCGCTCGATTTCGGTGAACTTTCGGCAGCGTTTCGGTTTTTCCTGATGGCCAACGCCGGTCTGCTGCCGGTGATCTTGATCGGCGGCGCAGTGCTTCTTTGGACACGTGGTGCGGCCAGCCCAGGCGATATCGCGGCTGCAGGCGCCGTATCATTACGGATTGCGCAAATGACAGGCTGGGTGTCTTTCACGCTCATGGCACTTTATGCCAATGTGGGTGAGATTGAGGACGGCATCAAAACCCTCACACCGCCCCATGATTTGATTGATGCCGCAGATGCAAAACCTGTTGCACAGGCGCATGGCGCGGTTGCATTCGAAGGTGTCAGTTTTGCCTACGGCAAAGCAACCGGCGGGATCACCGACATTGACCTGCGCATTCAACCCGGTGAAAAGCTGGGGCTTGTGGGGGCATCCGGGGCGGGCAAATCAACGCTGGTGAGTCTGTTGCTGCGGCTATACGATCCCGAGGCGGGTCGGGTGACGTTTGACGGTGTGGATCTAAGCATATTGCGCCAAGATAGCCTGCGCCAACAGATCGGGATGGTGACGCAAGAGACCGCGATGTTCAACCGCTCTGCGCTAGACAATATTCGCTACGGCAAACCTGATGCATCTGAGGATGCGGTGATTGCGGCGGCCAAAGCCGCCCAAGCGCATGGGTTTATTCTGGACTTGGAAGACCCGAATGGCCGCACGGGCTATGAGGCGCATTTGGGTGAACGCGGTGTGCGGCTTTCAGGAGGCCAACGCCAGAGAATTGCTTTGGCGCGGGCGATTTTGAAAGATGCGCCGGTTTTGGTACTTGATGAAGCCACATCGGCGCTTGACTCTGAGGTGGAAGCCCAGATCCAAACCGCGCTTGAACAGGTTATGGTGGGCAAAACTGTTGTGGCCATTGCCCACCGGCTGAGCACGATTGCACAGATGGACCGGATCGTCGTCCTTGATGCAGGTCGGATTGTCGAAGAAGGCACCCATGATCTTTTATTGGCAAAAAATGGGCTGTATGCACGCTATTGGGCGCGCCAATCGGGTGGTTTTATTTGTCGAGCACAGACAGCGGCAGAGTAGTGCCGCTTCACCAATTTATATGATGCGAAATATAGAACAGTTGCATTGCTTCTTTGAAAATTAGATATGTTTTGCTTAAAGGGGCGCAAAAGTCGAGGCAACTACACTCAATTTACAGTGATAAATTTCGCAGACGCTATTGTTTTATTCTCCTTTTGAAGGGGAGCATATATTGTCGAGGTGTCAACTGCGAAGAAATTGATGCTCCCGAAGCGAAACCCTTTAAGGCATGATCGCCAGTTTTGGGTGTGTTGGCGTCCAAAGCATTTGCACCCATATTGGCACATACTGAAAACAAATCTATTATAGCTGTGGTTTTGGCATCTATTATCGCAAAACACTCATTGTTGGTTTCATTCATAGAAATTGTCATATCATTGTGGTAAAGGTATGAATAGGAACATGATTTTAAGACTAAAATCAGAAGCATTGCGGCCACATAAGATCGATAGACTGGGCAATGATGGCTGTGGTATAGCAGCGGGCCCAGTCTATGTGGCGGGCGCACTGCCCGGTGAAATCGTCACAGGTCCGTTAAATGGCGTAAGTCTAGATCGACCGCGCGTCCTCTCCCCCTCCCGTGATCGGGTGGCACCCCTATGCCCTCATTATGACAGTTGTGGGGGGTGTGCGCTCCAACATGCACAGGATGATTTTATCGCGGCCTGGAAACAAGATGTTGTTTGGCAAGCGCTTCAATCACACGGGATTGCGGCGGACGTTCTTCCCCCCCTGACATCTCCACCAGGCAGTCGAAGGCGGGCGGTTTTTACTGGCCGACGGACCAAGAATGGCGCAATTGTTGGCTTTCATGCCAAGCGATCTCATGTGCTTGTGTCAATACCACATTGTCGGGTGCTACATCCGAAAATTCGTGCTGTCCTGCCTATGCTTGAAAAGATCACACGCCTGGCAGCAACGCGCACTTCAAGGGTAAGGTTTCACATTTTCCTCGGCGATACGGGTCTTGATCTTGCTATAACGGGGGCCAAACCTCTCGATAGAGCGTTACGGATCACGATGGCGCGCTTCGGTTCAAGTTTTGCACGCATCACTTGGGAGGGTGAGCTTATCTTTATGTCTTCGGCACCTGGTGTCACCTTTGGAAGCACGCGTGTCATACCACCGCCGGGGGCGTTTTTACAAGCAACCGAAGCCGGGGAAGCCGCTTTGGTGCAAGCGGCTCTTGACGGGACTAAGCCTGCGCAAAATGTGGTGGATTTTTTCGCTGGGTGCGGCACCTTCACCTTTCCCATTGCTTCCCAAGCAAAGGTACATGCCGTGGAAGGGGATGTCGCACTTTATGAGGCGCTTTTGCGTGCGGCACGTCATACAAAAGAGCTAAAGAAGATCACAGCGGAACGGCGCGACCTGTTTCGTACGCCGTTTTCTGTCAAAGAGCTGGGCAAGTTTGATGCGGCGATTATTGATCCTCCGCGTGCCGGCGCAGAGGCACAAATGCAGATGCTGGCCCAGGCGCATCTTCCCTACATCACGGCACTTTCATGCAATCCTATCACATTTGCCCGTGATATTGCCATATTAACCTCTGCAGGATACCGACTGGGTCCTGTTCAGCTCATTGACCAATTTCGCTGGTCCCCGCATATCGAAATAGCCGTTCATCTTAGTTTGGAGTAAGCCGATGCACCGTGAGAGTCTTGCCACTTGGATTGAAAGCCGTTTTGTTCAGAACACGATCATGGTCGTAATTTTGTTAAACGCTATTCTGCTTGGGCTGGAAACCTCTCCCTCTGTCATGGCCATCGCGGGTCCTCTTATTAAAGCTGCGGATACGGCGTGTCTGATGATTTTCGTTATAGAACTGCTCATCAAGCTTTATGCCTTCTGGCCGCGGTTTTTTAGTTCAGGGTGGAATATTTTTGACTTCTTGATTGTCGGAATTTCCTTAACGCCTGGGGCGCAAACGCTTTCTGTGCTGCGCGCTTTGCGCATTCTCAGGCTTTTGCGGATCATTTCCGTGGCGCCCCAGTTGCGGCGTGTGGTTGAGGGGTTTATTACAGCGCTTCCAGGGATGGGATCTGTCTTTTTACTGATGGGGATACTCTTTTACATCGGATCTGTCGTGGCCACCAAACTTTTTGGTGCGACATTCCCAGACTGGTTTGGCACGCTTGGACTGTCGGCCTATTCCTTGTTTCAGATTATGACGCTAGAAAGTTGGTCTATGGGGATCGTCCGGCCGGTGATGGAGGTCTATCCCTATGCCTGGGCCTTTTTTGTGCCCTTCATCATGGTGACAACCTTTGCGGTGGTGAACTTACTGGTCGGCTTGATTGTCAACGCGATGCAAGATGCCCATGCCGAGGAGGCGAATGCCGCGCAGGACAAATATCGTGAGGAAGTCATTGCTCGATTAAAGGATATAGAAAATAAGCTAGAAAGAAGAGATGATTGATCTAATGCTGTTCTTTCTGTCTGTGATCTTTAGTCCAATCTTTTTTCCCAGGCCAATAAAGGCGCGCCGCTTTTACAAGTGGGTCGATGTAGATGCCGCGCAACGTACGATAATCTGATGTCTCTTTTCCAATACCAAACGATAGTTCTTCATATTGTTCGGGGACATAAAGTGTTCCACCTAATCGATCCCAAATTGCAAGTCCTCCCCCCATATTTTTGTCGAAATGTTTAGGATCGCTTGAGTGATGTATTTGATGCATTGCTGGTGATATCAGCCATTTCTCTATGTGCGGACCAAAGCTAACCCAAGCAGGGCTGTGACGTAAAACGCCGCCGATAAGATTGGACATCACAAATATAATGTTTGCCCCACTGATTTGATAAACGGTGAGTTTATCTCCAAAAAGGCCAATATAAATACCATTTACGACTGCTGCCGCACTCACAACGCCAACTGCAAAAAATAGATAATCAAGGGGATGGTGGCGCTCAGCGGTTGCAAAATTTAGCTGTTCCGCAGAATGATGAACTTTATGGAATTCCCACAAAACTGGTATTTTATGTTGCAGATAATGCAACCACCAACGCATAAAATCATTTACCAAATAAAGTGTTAGAGTAAGAGCGATAGCGATCCCAATCGAACCCTCTCCGTTTGGTAACATCTCTCCCAGCGCGACAAGCTTTGAGGAAATGAGCGGTGTGATGAAAACGAGATACGAAAAAATCCAACTAAAAAGCAGAGCATAGATTATAGGATTAAGTATAACTAAGATGTAATCATTATAAGCAGATCTGGAAAGCCAGACCTCACGGCGGAAGAATAGATCGCTAAACTCTCGATTATCGCCGCGGAGCCGATGGGCAACAATCGCGATCACCATTCCAAATAAAATATAAATCCAAAAATATCGTAAACTCGGATTGTCCGCGATACCTGTAATTTTTGAAAAAGCGATCTGACTAAGTTCCGCGAAATCTACCATGTATAATACTCACTTGGGTCTTATGTGTTATCTTTTGAGGGGGAGAATTATCTAATCAGTTTATAAAGAATTTTATTGTTATAATCGTATCGAATATTGCACAAAATCTAAGTCTTCAAACTGAGCTTTATCATATTTTGGAAATATGTAAAAATTATGGCATTATTTCGATTTGAGGTTTAATGGTTAAAACCTGTAATACCTTGCTCTGGATATGCTCGGCGTTCATAGCGGCAACCGCATACATATCAGTGGGGCTGGCTTGGTCGATGAACACATCGGGCAAGACCATTGAGCGATAGATCAGTCCATGGTCAAAAATGCCTTCCTCCGCCAAAAGCTGTGCCACATGGCTGCCAAAGCCGCCCACTGCACCCTCTTCTATGGTAATCAGCACTCGATGTGTTCGGGCCAGTTTGAGGATAAGGGCACGATCAAGCGGTTTGGAAAAGCGCGCATCGGCCACGGTGGGGATGATGCCTTCGGCGGTCAGGCTCTCACAGGCTTTGCGCACCTCAGACAAACGCGCCCCGAAACTTAACAGGGCGACATCTTGGCCTTCGCAGATGATCCGGCCTTTGCCAATCTCAAGCGGCGTGCCACATTCGGGCAGTTCTATGCCGACGCCTTCGCCGCGGGGAAAGCGGAAGGCAATGGGCCCTGCGTCATGCGCCACAGCAGTGGCAACCATGTGGCGCAGTTCGGCCTCATCAGCGGCGGCCATCACGGTAAAGCCCGGCAGGTTTGAAAGATAGGCAATGTCGTAGCTGCCCGCGTGTGTGGCCCCATCGGCCCCCACAAGGCCAGCACGATCAATGGCAAAGCGCACAGGCAGGCGCTGGATCGCCACATCATGGACCACCTGATCGTAGCCGCGTTGTAGAAAGGTTGAGTAAATCGCGGCAAACGGTTTCATCCCCGCCGCCGCAAGACCTGCACAGAAGGTTACCGCATGTTGCTCTGCGATGCCCACATCAAAAGTGCGTTTTGGGAAGGCTGCACCGAAAAGATCCAGTCCCGTGCCATCGGGCATCGCTGCCGTTATCGCCACGATTTTATCATCGCGCTCTGCTTCTGAAATCAGGCTTTGCGCAAAGACTTTCGTATAGCTTGGTGCGTTCGAGGGCGGCTTCATCTGTGCACCTGTCACCATATCGAACTTTGCTGTCGCATGGCCGCGGTCGGGGCGGTGTTCGGCGTAGCCCTTACCCTTTTGAGTGATCGCATGGATTAACATCGGCCCAGTGGCGCGTGCCTTGACTGTGCGCAGAACCGCCAGAAGGCTATCCATATCATGGCCATCGATTGGCCCCACATAGGAAAAGCCCAATTCTTCAAAGAGTGTCCCGCCCACGGTCATGCCTTTGAGCATTTCTTTTGCGCGTCGGGCACCCTCTTGAAATGGTTCTGGCAAAAACTTCACGGCCTCTTTGGCGGCAGCTTTGAGGTCTTGAAATGAGCCTTCGGCATAGAGACGGCTGAGATAGTTCGACATCGCGCCGACGGGGGGCGCGATGGACATCTCATTGTCGTTTAGAATGACAATCAGACGCTGGCCAAGGTGACCGGCGTGGTTCAGTGCCTCATACGCCATACCGCCCGAAAGGGCGCCGTCCCCGATCACGGCAATGGCGTCGCCCACTGCTTCTGCGCCCAGTTCACGGGCCATGGTGAAACCCAGCGCCGCGGAGATTGAGGTCGAGCTATGGGCCGCGCCAAAGGGATCATAGGGGCTTTCGGTTCGCTTGGTGAAACCGCTGAGTCCATCCTTTTTACGCAACGTCGCCATGCGGTGTCGACGACCGGTGAGGATTTTATGCGGATAGCATTGATGCGAAACATCCCAGATGAGCTTATCATATGGGGTGTCAAACACCGCATGCAGGGCAATGGTTAATTCTATCACACCAAGCCCCGCCCCAAGGTGGCCACCGGTTTGAGAGACGGCCCAGATCGTCTCGGCACGTAACTCTCGTGCCAGTTGTTGCAGTTCTGTGAGGTTCAATCCCTTAAGATCGGCAGGGCTGGTGATACGATCCAGAAGCGGTGTAGAAGGAGAATGTTGTGTCATCTCAACGGTGCTCTTATCGATCTCTGGTGACCACATAATCGGCCAGGTCAAAAAGGGGCTGCGCTTTTGCACCAAACGGCGCAAGGGCCGTTTTTGATTGTTCTATAAGCGCATGAGATCGCGCACGCGCGGATTCTAGCCCCAGAAGTGAGACGAATGTGGCTTTGCCCGCCACAGCATCTTTTTGAAGCGCTTTGCCCGCCAATTTTGGATCTCCTTCATGGTCCAAAATGTCGTCGGTAATCTGAAAGGCAAGGCCTAAGGATTGCGCATATGCGCGCAGGGGGGCTGGATCACGCTCTGCCAATAGAGCTCCCGCCTCGGTGGACCAAGTCAGCAAGGCACCCGTTTTGCCGGCTTGAAGGTTTGTGATTTCCTCTAACGTCAAGGGCGTTTGTGACGTTTCTGCGGCGATATCGCGCGCTTGGCCAAGAACCATTCCGGCGGCCCCAGCAGCTTGGGCAAGTGTTCGACAAAGCTGCGCCCGAACGTCGCCTGATGGGTGCGTTCTGGGATCGGCAAGGATTTCGAAGGCCAGGCTTTGCAACGCATCCCCAACAAGGATCGCTGTGGCCTCATCCCATTTGCGATGAACGGTGGGTTGGCCGCGTCTAAGATCATCATCATCCATCGCGGGCAGATCGTCATGGACCAGGGAATAGGCGTGCATGCACTCTATGGCGGCACCGGCGCGCAAGCAACGCTCTGGCACGGCCCCCATCAACCTGCCAGAAGCCATGGTGAGAAAAGCACGGAGCCGTTTTCCACCACGGCAGGCATAGGCGATACCATCACGTATTGGAGTGGCTGGCAGATCAAGGATGATATCGTCCAGTTGGGTTGTGATGTGACCTTGAAGGTCTCCAAGATCGCGTGGAAAACTCATGTCACCTTAGGTCTCTTCAAAGGGCTTTGTCCCTGTGGGCTCGCCTGCTGCATTGAGAACAAGCTGTTCGACCTTTTCTTCTGCCGCCTTGAGACGCCTTTCACAATGTGTTTTGAGTTCTGCGCCACGTTCATAGAGCTTGATGGAGTGTTCCAAGGCGACATCCCCTTGGTCAAGTTGGTTCACAACGGCTTCGAGTTCCGCCATAGCCTCTTCAAAGCTCATCTTGTCCACTGGTTTTTCAGTCATTGTTTCTCACTCCCCTTTGCTTGATCTCCCATTACAGGTCTCATGGCAGGGATACTAGGATGGTTTAGACACGCACCGCAATGCGGGTTTGCTGTGTCACGCCAAAGACGCGTTTGTAGCGTTCGATTGCCTTCTGCGGGCCAACCGCCTTTTCCGGGTTATCGGACAGTTTGACCGTTGGTTGACCTTCTGCTGAGATTGCTTTGCAAACTAAGCTAAAGGGGGCAAGCGCGTCATCCTGGGCCAGGCCGATAAAATCGTTCGTCAGAAGTGTACCCCATCCAAAAGAGACCTTTACACGGCCATAAAATTGATCATGCAACTGCGCAATCGTATCGATATCCAAGCCATCGGAAAAGATGACCAGTTTTTTGCGCGGATCTTCCCCCCGATCTGTCCACCATTTGATGGCTGTCTCTGCCCCCTTTGCAGGATCCCCTGAATCGATGCGTATCCCTGTCCACCCGCTCAACCAATCTGGGGCGTTGGCCAGAAATTGCTCTGTGCCGTAGGTGTCCGGTAGAATAACACGCAGATTGCCGTCATGTTCTTCCTGCCAATCTGCAAGCACCTGATAAGGTGCCTCAGCAAGACTGTCGTCATCCTCGGCAAGAGCGGCATATACCATGGGCAATTCATGGGCATTGGTGCCAATCGCCTCGAGATCACGGTTTTTGGCAATCAAGCAGTTTGAGGTGCCGATGAACGCCTCCGATAGGCCCTCTGTCATAGCTTGCACACACCAGTCTTGCCACAAAAACGAGTGCCGTCGCCGTGTGCCAAAATCTGCGATTTTCAGGGCGTCGATCTGTTGAAGGCGTTCAATTTTTTCCCAGAGTTTTGTCATCGCGCGGGCATAAAGCACTTGCAGTTCAAACTTGCCCATATCGCGCAACACGGCACGCCCCCGCAACTCCATAAGAATGGCAAGCGCTGGGATTTCCCATAGCATGACTTCGGGCCAAGAGCCTTCGAACGTGAGCTCGTATTGATCATCGCGCTTTTCCAAGTGATAAGCCGGAAGCCGCAGAGCTTCGAACCAGGCCATGAAGTCCGAGCGAAACATTTGACGTTTGCCGTAAAAGGTGTTGCCGCGCAGCCAGGTGCTTTCGCCGCGGGTCAGACTCAGACTGCGAATATGATCGAGTTGTTCGCGCAATTCACCTTCGTCAATCAGCTTGGCCAGATGGATATGTTTGGTCCGGTTGATCAAGGAAAACGTCACACGGGTGTTGGGGCGATTGCGAAACACCGACTGGCACATCAGGAGCTTATAGAAATCGGTATCGATCAAAGACCGCACAATAGGATCGATCTTCCATTTGTGGTTCCAAACACGGGTGGCGATGTCAACCATAGAAAATTCCCTCTTCACCTGTGTTGAACCTGACAGCATCTGCCGTGAGAGGCCACAGTTTAGACGCATTTACGGTTTAGTAAGAATTTAACGAAGAACAAAGAGCAAAGATATGACGGACGATTTCCAAAAACGTTTCGCACAAATTAGGGCAAAACGACAGAAATCTGTAACAGCCGATCAACCTATTGTTTCAAGACGCCAGAGTTCAATGACAGTTGGAGCTGATCAGGCCCGCCCCGCAGAACCTTGGATTTATTATTTTTTCACAAGCGTATCCGGTTTTGTCATTAGTCTAGGATTTTTATATTGTTTGTTATTGATAATGAATCACCAAGAGTCCTTACTCGGTTTATATAAAGCCTTAGGACCTGTATGGTCTATTATTTTAGTACTTGTCTTAGCTGTTGTGCCCGCAACTCGGCAGCATGCCCGAAAGAAATCCTATTTTGAGAGAGGTTTGGATAAGACGACCGCTGAGGCTCTGGAGAAAAAGGAAAATCAAGAATTTAACCTCGTGTTTGATCTCCAATGGTTCTTAATTTATATAGCGCCACCATCCTTGAAACGCCCGACACAATGGCTTTTGAAACATCGTTTGTGGTTATCTGCTGTGATTGTCCACTTACTCTTTTTTATTTGGATAAGTACTGCATGACTAACCCTATTTTTCATTTTCTAATCATCCAGAATTGTACGTATTTTCAATAACACCCCTTTATCGAGATAGATTTAGATAAGCCCAAGGCTGGAACCATTACAAAAAAGGAAATATAACATATGCTATACCGTCTTATCATTGGATTATTTTTGAGACTGCCCTGGTGGATCTATGTCGGTTTCGCCATAGGGATGGGCAATCTCACCTATAATCTTTACAATTCTGAATTCGAAAAGCAGCAGCTTGGCCTGGCGCGCGCTGAACAACCCGCGCCGCAATCTGTGGATTTATCAAAATTTGATCCTGAGCGTGACATCCATCCCTTAGATGAAGTCCATGTGCGGGGCTGGCCTGATTTCGACTACAACTACCAACTTATTAAAAAAAGAAACGGTATCGAAACAAGTAGGAGATTTATGTATGTCTTTTTCGGCCAGGATGATCTGCGTGGAACGCGGGATGTGCGTGCTGTGATCTTGCTTAGGAAAAACGAGAAAGACCTGTTTGTCGATCAAGCTGAACAGATGGTTGTAGGGATGAAAGAGTCAAATTTTATTTATGAAGTGAATGGCTTCGAAGGTGGTGCAGATGGATTTTCTTCTTTGATGAATGACTCACTGAAGAAAGAAGGCTTGGTAAAAGCTGACAACTTCATCATTATAGAGCCGTTTCTCTATGGTCGATCTGAAGCACTGACGACAAAGCACGACCCCAAGAAAACTCTTATATATTGCTCGGGCTTAACTTTATTTCTTACGCTGGTGGCTCAGTTCAAGTACACAGCCAAACTGCGGCGCAAGCGTGCCCTCAGAGCTGCAGCGGCAAGCTAGGCAGCACGCTGATTAATTCCTTTTCCATCGCATAGGGTTGTGCTTCACTCTT
>CAWUJT010000007.1:0-51880 GCA_963922715.1 uncultured Thalassobacter sp. | reverse complement strand
TTGGTGTCGAACGAGTTGTGCGCACGGCTCCAAGATGCAGGCATCACAGGCTTGTTCTTCAAACATTATGACGAAAGCTAAGGCTCTGTGCCATCTAACATGCGGGTCAGCATCTCGTTGAGATTATCGCTTAGGGTCGGTGACGCCTGCATGCGTTGCATGGCCTCTTGCATCAGACCTTGCCGGTCAGGATCGTAGCGGCGCCAGGTTTCAAAGGCTGTGGACATGCGCGCCGCTGTCTGCGGGTTTTTCGGATCGAGCCACAGCAGCCAGTCTGCCAAAAACCGATAACCTGCGCCCGAGGCTGTATGAAATCCAGCTGGATTGGAGATTAACCCGCCAATAACGGCACGAAACCGATTGGGGTTTTCCGGCTCGAACGCTAGGTGTTTGGTCAAGTCAAGGGCAAGGGGCACAGCTTGCGGTGGTTTGGCTTCTGTAATTTGCAGCATGAACCATTTATCCATCACCAGGCGGTCATGGCCCCATTGGGCTTCAAACCGTTGGGCGGCATCTTTGTCCCCGATGGACAAAAGCGCGGCAAAGCTGGCGATCTGATCCGTCATATTATTGGCGCTCTCAAACGCGGTTTTCACCAGTGTGCCGTCATGGGGGGCCAGTAACCTCAGGCAGGTATTTTTCAACGCGCGCTTGCCTGCATCCTTGGCATCGGGGGTGTAAGGCCCAGGGGTTTGGAGGGCATCGATCTGCATCCGCAACTCAGGGCCAAGGGCCAGGCCCAGGGCCTCAAAAATGCTCTGCCGAGCGCGATAAATCTCATCTGGGTCTGGGACGTTGCCCGCATCCACAATCGTTTGTGCCAAATCGTCTTGCGCGGGCAGGGCCAGACATAAAGCCCGAAAAGCCGGATCGAGTGTGGTGGTTGTGGTCAATGTGCGCAGGGCCTCGAGCCACTGCGCATCTGGGGCTTTGTCCTCATACATCGTGGCGAGAATTTGGGACTTTGCCAAACTGCGCGCCGCTTCCCAGCGATTGAAAGGATCGGTGTCATGGGCAAGCAGGAGGCGCTTGTCCGCATCCGATTGTGCGATATCCAGGATGACAGGGGCAGAGAACCCACGCAAAATCGACGGCACAACGGGGCCTGCAACGTTGTGCGTCACCGTCGTTTGCTCCGATGTCATCTCTAAAAGTTGGGTGCCCACAAGGTCTTGTCCGTCCTCAGACAGCAGGCCGTAGAGAATGGGAATGACATAAGGGGCTTTTTCAGTCTGGCCGGGTGTTGGCGGCGTCTTTTGGCGGAAGGTCAGTTGGATTTGGCTGTTTTTATCCTCAACGGATACGGAAACACGTGGTGTCCCGGCTTGGGTGTACCAGCGCTTGAATTGAGTTAAATCGCGTCCACAAGCGTCTTCAAAGACCTGCAGCCAATCCTCAATCGTGCAGGCTTGGCCATCATGGCGATCAAAATAGAGACTGAGTGCACGGCGATAACCCTTGGGGCCGACAAGGTGGCGCAGCATAGCAATGACCTCGGCCCCTTTTTCATAGACGGTGGCGGTGTAGAAGTTATTGATCTCGACAAAACTCTCAGGCCTTACGGGGTGCGCAAGGGGGCCCGCGTCTTCACGGAACTGGCGGCTGCGTAAGGCCAAAACATCTTTGATCCGTTGCACAGGGGCAGAGCGCATATCCGCGCTGAATTGCTGATCACGAAACACCGTCAGTCCTTCTTTCAGACACAGTTGAAACCAATCGCGGCAGGTGATCCGATTGCCGGTCCAATTGTGGAAATACTCATGGGCGACAATGCTTTCGATAGCTGCATAATCCTGATCTGTCGCAGTCTCGGGGCTGGCCAGCACATACTTGGAATTGAAGATATTTAGCCCCTTGTTTTCCATCGCGCCCATGTTGAAATCGTCCACCGCCACAATGTTGAACACATCCAGATCATAGGTGCGGCCATAGACCTCTTCATCCCAGCGCATAGAGCGTTTAAGGGCGTCCATGGCATAGGCGGTTTTGCCTTCATCACCGGGGCGGACCCAGATATTCAGGGTCACATTTTTCTGCTCTGAGGTTGTATAAACCTCTGATGTTGGACGCAGATCACCGGCGACTAAGGCGAAAAGATAAGTGGGTTTGGGGTGTGGATCGTCCCAGTCTGCCCAGCCGGGCCCCTGTGCCGCCGGGTTGCCATTGGACAGTAAAACAGGCTGGTCACTTTCGATGCGCACGCGGTAGGTTGCCATCACATCGGGACGATCCAGCATGTAGGTGATCTTGCGAAAGCCTTCTGCCTCGCATTGGGTACAATACATGCCATTCGACATATAAAGCCCGTCTAAGGCCGTGTTGCTTTGGGGATCGATTTCCACAAGCGTTTCCAGAGTGAATCGCGGCTGTTTTGGGTCTAAAGTCAGGCTTTTGTCATCATGATCATACGGATGTTCTGAACCATCAACAGTTAGACTAAGAAGCTTCAAGCCTTCACCATTCAGGACCATGGGGCCTTCGCTTTGCCGGGCACAGTGAAGCGTTGTCTGCACTTTCGTCGCATTTGGTGACAGATGAAAGGTGAGTTCCACATGGTGAACGGTAATGGGTACTGGACGGTAATCTTTGAGATAGATGATCTGAGCAGCCGCGTCGCGCATTTGAGCCTCATTTCTAAATGGTCAAATAGGATTTTAGGTCGATTACATAGGCGTGCAAGGACATAAAGGATCACTGTCATAAGCCAACATGATGTAGCTGATATTTCCTACTACCCAATCTGTAAGGTATTGCCTATACTGGCAGTACGATATGGTTTTCAACCCGCAAGTCATAAGAGAAGGGGAAACACACAATGCGCTGTCCGTTTTGTGGAAATGTTGACACACAAGTGAAAGATTCTCGTCCTGCGGAAGATCATATCGCGATTCGTCGCCGTCGGTTTTGTCCCGCCTGTGGCGGGCGTTTCACAACATATGAACGTGTGCAACTCCGCGACTTGGTGGTGATCAAATCGAGCGGACGTCGTGAAGATTTCGATCGTGATAAACTGGAGCGCTCTATTCGCATTTCTATGCAAAAACGCCCCATCGATCCAGAGCGCATCGATCAAATGATTTCCGGCATTGTGCGCAGGCTTGAAAGCATGGGCGATACAGATATCCCGTCCCAGACAATCGGGGAGATTGTGATGGAAAGCCTCAACCGCATCGATACAGTTGCTTATGTCCGGTTTGCGAGTGTTTATAAAAACTTCCAAGCTGCCGATGACTTTGAGGATTTTGTGGCAGAGCTCCGCCCTGGTGCCACAAAAGAAGAGTAACACCTATGGCCAGTGCGGAGGATTTCCGCTGGATGCGGGCCGCCCTCGCCTTGGGTGCGCAGGGGTTAGGGCGTGTCTGGCCCAACCCGTCTGTCGGATGTGTGATTGTCAAGGATGGCCGCCTTGTCGGGCGCGGGGTGACGGCCGTTGGTGGGCGTCCCCATGCCGAAGCTATCGCCTTAGCGCAAGCTGGTCCTGCGGCGCGCGCGGCCACGGCCTATGTCACGCTAGAGCCTTGCGCGCATCACGGTAAAACACCACCCTGTGCGGAGGCTTTGATTTCTGCCGGTGTTTCACGTGTTGTCATCGCGCTCCAGGATCCCGACCCACGCGTGAGCGGTCAAGGCATATCAAAGCTCAAAGCCGCAGGCATTTCTGTCGAGCAGGGGTGTGTGGCGCCTGAGGCACGCGCGCAGCATCTGGGATTTCTGACGCGCATCACAGAGGGGCGCCCCATGCTGACGCTCAAATTGGCCAGCACGATCGATGGACGTATTGCCACAGCAAGCGGGGAAAGCCAGTGGATCACAGGACCCTTGGCGCGGGCTCATGTGCATGCGCAACGCGCGCGCCATGATGCGGTCATGGTCGGCGGCGGGACCGCGCGCAACGATGATCCAGAACTCACCGTGCGGGGCTTCGGTGATTTGCCAAGGCCACCCGTGCGGATTGTGCTGTCAAGGCGGCTCGACCTACCTTTGGACAGTCGATTGACCCGCAGTGTTGATCGTGCGCCGCTTTGGCTTTGCCATGGCACCGATTGTGCCACGTCAATGCTATCGGGATTTGAAAATCGCGGTGCACGCTTGATCGCCTGTGCGATTGCGGCCAATAGCCAGCTTGATCTTGTCGACATCTTTCAGAAATTGGGCACCCATGGATTGACCCGTGTCTACTGTGAAGGGGGCGGGGCGTTGGCTGCGTCTTTACTCCAAGCGGGCCTCGTGGATCGACTTGATCTTTACACAGCCGGAAAACTTATCGGGGCAGAGGGCACACCTTCGCTGGGGGCTTTGGGATTGGAGCGATTATCGGAGGCCCCGCAATTTTCCCTGAATGCATACCATCAAATCGGGGGCGATTTGTATCAGCGTTGGGAAAGACTGCCGTCAGAGGACTAAACGGGCGCATCTGTGCGTGTCCTGCGCACGGCATCACACCACCCATCGTATAGGACATGGCGTTTTGAAGCGTTCATTTTAGGCTCAAAACGCTGCTCAAGCGCCCAGGTTTTTGCAAATTCAGTGGCGCTGGGATAAAGCCCTGCCTGATGTCCGGCCAGCCAGGCCGCACCGCGCGCGGTCGCTTCTTGGTCAACAGGCCGATCGACGGTGGCTTCAACCATATCGGCGAGAAACTGCATCGTCCAATCGCTGGCTGACATGCCGCCATCGACCCGGATCACTTTGTTGAGCGCCGCCCCATCCGCCTGCATCGCCTCTAACAGATCCCGCGTTTGGTAGCCGACGCTTTCTAGTGCGGCCCGTGCGAGCTCTTTTGGGCCTGTGTCTCGGGTCAGGCCATAAATTGCCCCACGGGCCCCTGCATCCCAATAGGGCGCACCAAGGCCCACGAAGGCCGGAACAAGATACACTCTCTGGTCGGGATTGGCCGCTTGTGCAAGCGTTTCAGCCTCAGAGGCTTCTGCGATGATTGCAAGGCCATCCCGCATCCATTGTACCACAGCCCCCGCGATGAAGATCGCGCCTTCAAGCGCGTAGGTCACCTTTCCGTTCAGCCGATAGGCCACGGTTGTCAGCAGGCGGTTGTTTGAGCGTAACGGTTGGGCACCCGTGTTCAGCAGGGCAAAACACCCCGTCCCATAGGTCGCTTTGAGCATACCCGTCTCAAAACACGCCTGTCCAATCGTGGCCGCCTGTTGATCGCCTGCCACCCCCAGAATTGGGATCGCCGCCCCAAATAAATCAGGTGGTGTCACACCGAACGCGGCCGCGCAGTCGCATACCTCTGGCAAGAGCGTCTGGGGAATGCCAAGAAGCGCACAGATGTCTGGATCCCAGGTTTGTGTATGGATGTTAAACAACAGCGTGCGGGCGGCGTTTGTGGCGTCCGTGACATGGGATTGCCCGCCTGTTAACCGCCAAATCAGATAGCTGTCGATTGTGCCAAAGGCGAGTTGCCCGGCCTTTGCCCGCGCCTGCACACCGTCAACATGATCCAAAATCCATTTGACCTTTGTCCCCGAGAAATAGGGATCAAGCAGCAGGCCCGTTTTTTCAACGATCATCGGCTCATGGCCTTCTGATTTCAGGTGGGTACACAGATCGGCGGTGCGCCGGTCCTGCCAAACGATGGCGCGATGGATGAGCGCACCTGTCCCCCGGTCCCAGATCACCGTTGTTTCGCGTTGGTTGGTCAGCCCAATCCCGGCAACATCTTTCGCGTCGATCTGTGCCTTTTTCAAAACAGCCCGGACCGTTTCGACAACAGCGTCCCAAATCTCCTCTGGGTCATGTTCGACCCAACCTGAAGCAGGGTAATGTTGCGTCAATGCCTTTTGGACCATCGCCACGGGCTGCACATGCTTATCAAACAGAATGGCCCGCGTTGATGTGGTGCCTTGATCAATGCTGAGAATATATCCCATGAATGCGCCCCCAAGTTTCAGAGCTTTAGCCTAGCTATTGCGCGGCAAGTTGCAACCCATCGAACCAGGCTTGCAAGGCTTTGATCTCTTCTGTGGACATGCGCAATCCGAGTTTGGTGCGGCGCCAAACAACATCCTGCGCACTGCGTGCCCATTCATTGTCATGCAGCCAGGTCACTTCCGCTTCTGTCAGCGTCGCCCCAAAGTTCTGCCCAAGCTCCTCAATGCTTTGGGCGTCTCCTAAGATCTCTGGCGCATCTGTGCCGTAGCTGCGGATCAGCCGCAGCGCCCAAGGATCGGACAGGAAAGGATAAGTGTCTTGCAGTGCATGGACCAAGTTGGTGACACCATCAGTGGGAAAATCGCCGCCGGGCAGGGGGGCGGTGGCTGTCCAGGCCCCGGTGATGTGGGGAAAATAGGGGCTGAGTTTGTCCAGCGCATTTTCCGCCAAGCGGCGATAGGTGGTCAGCTTGCCGCCAAAAACAGTCAAAAGCGGGACGTCATCCCCATCAAGCGACAGGACATAATCGCGTGTGGCTGCGGTTGCCGATTGTGCGCCATCGTCATAGAGTGGACGAATGCCAGAATACCTCCAGATCACATCCTGCGGTGTGATCGGGGCTTTGAAATATGCTGAGGCAAAAGCACACAGATAGTCTTCTTCATCGCTTGTGCAAAAGGCCGCTTCCGGCGTGTTCTGATGATCTACATCGGTTGTTCCGATCAAGGTGAACGCCCCTTCATAGGGAATGGCAAAGATGATCCGCCCGTCGGTGCCTTGGAAGAAGTAGGCTTTGTCGTGATCAAACAACTTTGGCACAACGATATGAGAGCCACGGACAAGGCGGACATGTTCGGGCGTGTTTTGCCGGGTCACGTTTTGGATGATGGTGTCCACAAACGGACCACCGGCATTGACCAGCGCCCGCGCTTTGACACGCTGCCCAGTGGAGAGCGTAATGGTCCAAATACCAGCCTCGCGCACGGCGCTCACAACCCGTGTGCGCGTCAGGATATGCGCGCCATTTCTCTGCGCATCGCGGGCGTTCAACACAACAAGCCGGGCGTCATCGACCCAGACATCTGAGTATTCATAAGCCTTCGCAAAACGCGCCTGCAAAACAGCCCCTTCGGGGGCTGTCGCAAGATTAAGGGTAGAGGTTCCTGGCAAAAGCGCACGACGCCCGAGATGATCGTATAGAAACAGGCCCAGCCGGATCATCCAATTTGGCCGCCGTCCTTTGGCCCAGGGCATCAACCAAGACAGAAGCTTGCCAGCGGGCGTGTCTGTCTCAAACCGCATCTCCGGGCTGAGGGGGATCACAAACCGCAGCGGCCAAGCGATATGAGGCATGGCGCGCAAAAGCGTCTCCCGTTCTTGAAGCGCTTCGCGCACCAGCCGGAACTCGAAGTACTCGAGATAGCGCAACCCACCATGGAAAAGCTTTGTGGACGCCGAAGACGTTGCCGAGGCCAGATCATTCATCTCTGCTAAACAAATGCTCAGGCCGCGCCCGGAAGCATCCCGTGCGATCCCACAGCCGTTGATGCCGCCGCCGATCACGAAGAGATCATAGATGTCTTTATTGTCTGCCATGTTATTTGCTCAAAATCCACTTTGGATGGTCTTTATGTGGTTTTCAAGTCACCCAATCAATCTGCAATATTGCACGATATCTTTACCCAATAAGCATGACAGCTTTATGATATTATTGTCCGCTTTCTGTGATGCTTTGCGTTTTGTCGATAAGCTCCAAAACTGTGGGCCCTATGCTCTCAACCATGCGTCTTACGCCTAATGCGTTGGGATGGATCCCGTCCGCTTGCATCAGAGCGCGGAATTCTGTTGGGTCTTCTCCAAGCGCGGCAAAGAAATTTTCGATCAGAAGTGTATCATAGTCGCGGGCGAGATCGGGATAAATGGCATCGAAATCTTGTTTATAGTCGGGGCCATAATTCCCAGGGGCTGAAATCCCTATCAGCAAAACGGGCAAGTTCTGGCCTTGCGCAACGTCCATAATCCCCGACAGGTTTGCGCGACTGACCTCGGGGGCAATGCCACGCAAGATGTCGTTGCCCCCCAAGGCTACGATCAAGGCATCTACATCCGGTGTCAACGTCCAGTCAATGCGCGCCAGCCCGCCAGCGGTCGTGTCGCCCGACACCCCTGCATTGAGGACGCGCACATTGGGGTATTCCGCTCTCAGCCAGTCTTCCAGTTGGGGCACAAACCCTTGCTCGGCCGGTAAGCCATATCCTTGTGTGAGACTATCGCCCAAAGCCGCAATTGTTATATCGGCTGCCTGTAAGGGAAGAGCAGAGAAAAAGCACAAAGCTGTGACCTTGGCAGCTTGCCAATACGGCACATATCTAAACCAAAATGAATTTAGGAATTTGAACATGGACCCAATCCTTTCCATTAAAGATGTGTCTTTAAGTCTTACGGGCAATGCAGGGCCGATCAATATTTTGCATAACATCAGTTTCGATGTCGCGGATGGTGAGATTTTGGGCCTTATTGGTCCGTCTGGTTCGGGTAAGTCATCTTTGTTGATGATTCTGGGTGGGTTGGAACGTGCCACCTCTGGCACTGTTTTGGCTCTGGGCCAAGATCTGACCCCGATGGACGAAGATGCCTTGGCGCGGTTTCGGCGCGGCAATGTCGGGGTTGTGTTTCAAAGTTTTCACCTCATCCCGACACTGACGGCGCTGGAAAACGTTGCAACACCTTTGGAATTGGCGGGGCAAGGCGATGCGTTTGATCGTGCGGAGGCCGAACTGGTCTCTGTAGGTCTAAGCGCCCGGCTGCATCACTATCCGGCGCAAATGTCTGGCGGAGAGCAACAGCGTGTCGCTTTGGCCCGCGCTTCTGCTCCGCGGCCCCGGTTGATCCTGGCCGATGAACCCACGGGCAATCTGGATGGCCAAAACGGTGTGCAGATCATGGATTTGCTTTTTGGCCTGCGTGACAAACATGGGGCCACGCTCGTGCTGGTCACCCATGCGCCTGAGCTTGCTCAAAGATGTGATCGTGTACTCTCCTTAAAAGACGGTCGGTTAGTCGGCAACGATCTGAAGGGTGCCGTTGCATGATCGGCCTGGCCTGGACATTTGCGCGGCGTGAACTCAGGGGCGGGCTGAAGGGGTTTTGGATATTCATCCTGTGTCTTGCGCTTGGGATTGGGGCGATTGCGGCTGTGGGCTCTGTCCGGATGTCACTGCAAAATGGGCTGACGTCAGAAGGCGCGACGATCCTTGGCGGTGATGCGGAAATGTCATTCACCTATCGTTTTGCCAGCGATGCAGAGCGTGAATTCATGGCGCGGATTGCTGAGCGGATTTCAACCACGGTCGATTTTCGGTCCATGGTTGTGCATACTTTGCCTGATGGCACAACCGAGCGTGGTCTCACCCAAGTGCGCGGTGTCGATGACTTATACCCGCTCTTTGGCGAAGTCGTCCTAGAGCCCGCGCTTGATCTAAGCATGGCCCTTGCTGACGGTGGTCTTGTGGCCGATCAAGTCTTGATCGATCGCATGGGCCTGGAGATTGGCGATCAGGTCACGCTTGGAACTGCTCAGCTTGAACTGCGGGCCGCACTTGTGCGGTTTCCCGATGCGGCTGGAAGCGGATTTGCCCTTGGTCCGCGTTCTTTGGTGTCTTTGGACAGTCTGGAAGGCTCTGGACTTCTGGCACCTGGGACACTTTTTGACAGCAACTATCGCCTAGATCTGCCTGTATCGACAGATTTAGAAGCGCTAAAAGCCGAGGCCTTAGCCGCATTCCGGGATACGGGGCTGCGATGGCGCGATTCACGCAATGGGGCGCCTGGTGTCTCACGATTTGTGCAGCAAATGGGGTCTTTCCTGGTTTTGGTTGGATTGGCGGGATTGGCTGTGGGCGGCATCGGTATTTCAACCGCTGTCCGCGCTTATCTTGAAAGCAAGATTTCTGTCATCGCAACACTGAAAACACTGGGGGCAGAAACCCGGCTTATCGGCGGCATTTATCTTCTCCAGATCGGCGTTTTGGCCGCTTTGGGGATCAGTGCTGGGCTTATGCTGGGGGCTTTATTGCCCCTTGCGCTGGAGCCCTTTATTGCGTCGCGCCTTCTTATTCCTCTGGCGATCGGCATCTATCCCGCCCCCCTTCTTGAGGCCGGATTTTATGGGATACTGACAACGCTCATTTTCACACTTCTGCCCCTTGCGCGCACCGCGCAAATCCGTGCCTCTGCCTTGTACCGAGAGACGTTGGACCTGGGCACAAAAGGGCTCTCGCGCACCGCGTTCTTGATCATCATCACTCTGGTCGCGGTACTTATCGCCGCGGCAACCTGGTTTTCCGGTATCCCAATTTTGGCCTTGGCCACAGCGGCAGGTATCCTTGGCAGCCTGTTCTTACTCACCTTATCGGCCCAAGCCATTCAGTGGTTTGCACGCCGCAATGCGCGCGTGCGTTGGGTTCGGGGCTTGTCCGCGTTGCGGCTGGCATTTGCGTCCATCGGTGCGCCCGGGGGCGGAGCCACCAGTGTGGTGCTCTCCTTAGGGTTGGGGCTGACAGTGTTGGCCGCGGTGGGGCAGGTTGATGCAAATTTACGCCGCGCCATAAGCCAGGAATTGCCACAAGCCGCGCCTTCTTATTTCTTTGTTGATATTCAAAACAGCCAACTGGCCGATTTTCTGGATCGCGTCGAGACGGATCCTGGTGTCACGCAGGTCGAACATGCACCGATGTTACGCGGCATCATCACGCAGATCAATGGACAGCCTGCCCGCGACATTGCCGGCGATCATTGGGTTTTGAGGGGCGACAGAGGGGTGACCTATTCTGCAGAACCGCCGCCCAACACAACACTGACTGCAGGGCAATGGTGGGCCCCCGACCATACCAATAGTGTGGAAATTAGTTTTGCGGCGGAAGAAGCGTCTGAAATGGGCATTGGTCTGGGTGATATACTAACCGTCAATATCTTAGGGCGCGACATAGAGGGGGAGATCACATCTCTACGCGAGGTGGATTTTTCCAGCGCAGGGATTGGGTTTATTCTTTCCATGTCACCGAACGCTCTTTCCGGTGCGCCGCATACACATATCGCAACGGTCTATGCCGAAGAATCCGCCGAAGCGGGGATTGTGCGCGATGTCACAACCGTTGCGCCAAACATTACAGCGATTCGGGTGCGTGATGGTATTGCGCTGGTCACAGAAGCTCTCAGCGGTTTGGCGGCCGCGACATCTTATGGGGCAGGGGTCACGTTACTCACGGGTTTGATCGTTCTGATCGGTGCTGCCGCGGCTGGGGAGCGCGCGCGTATTTTTGAAGCCGCCGTTTTAAAAACACTTGGTGCGGGGCGGTTTTCGATACTTTTGAGCTTCATGCTACGCTCAGCGTTTGTCGGTGTTGCAGCCGGTGTTGTTGCCGTAGCGGCAGCCGCACTCGCTGCTTGGGGGATCATGACGTTCGTTATGGAAAGCCATTATGAGTTTGCGGCATTGTCCGCCGCGATGATTATTGGCGGGGGGGGCCTTCTAACCGTGCTGACCGGTCTTGCTTTTGCTTGGCGACCGTTGTCGCTTAGACCCCTTTCTACGCTTAGGGATAAGGTTTAATTACATTATTCTTTATTATACAATTATTTCTAAATATGGAAGCAGATCATATATCCTATAGTATATTTAACAGGTGCAAGTCATCAGTATAGGAATGAATATTTTCTATTGATTGTTGTCGAATGAGACTGTATTCAATATTTCCAAATAGTGTTAGATCAATTTTTCTAGTATAAATGGGAATGAAAAGGTATCGAAATGGATCTCTCTCAGTTTTCTAAATCAGAGCTTCTTGCGCTTAAAAAAGATATTGATCTTGCAATTAAATCGTATGATGAGAGAAAGAGAAAAGAAGCCATGGAAGCTGTTGAAAGCGTAGCTCGTGAGCATGGTTTTTTGTTGACAGATCTTACGGGGAAGAAAAAGGCATCGGTCAAAGTTCCCCCTAAATATGTCGATCCAAATGATGCATCTCATACTTGGACAGGCCGCGGACGCAAACCGCGATGGGTCTCTGAATTTGAAGGCGCTGGTGGAAAATTAGAAGATATCGCAATCTGATTAATTTCCAAAAAGACGATACAATTCGTTTCTAGTATAGCTTTTCTGAATAGTCACTTCGGAATCATTCTTAAAATTTGGATCTTTATCAAGACAACCGACTCCACAAAGCTGTTGTGCTGTTTGTGATATGAAGTCGATATACCATAATCTGCCGCCCGGAGTTGCAATATATCCCCTAGTTTTATTTTGTATGTCTGTCTGGATGTCTTGAAAGCTTGGAATTTCAGCTATTCCTGTTGCATCTGCACTGCCATGTGTATGCCAGGAAGCCACAATTTCACCATATTGAGGGACATCTAACGTGCAAGATGCGTAGGTCTCAGCGGCAACCGGGCCAACCAATAATTTGCACGATTGTCTTCATAGAAATATCCGCAGTATTCACGTTGCATCGTGAATGATTTTGGCTGATAAATTTCGAATACTTTTCGCACAAGTTTAGCCTCTTGATAAGGTTGTGCTTGTGCAAAACTCGTAATGTGACTCACTCCGAATATAAGAAAAATATAAATCCAGAAGTCCGCACGTATTATCATCTTATCTCTTTCATAGCATGGGGCTTTGGCCTTGTTTATATTGGCATACTATTGACACTTAATTTGTGTAATCTTTCACTATAATGCATACAAATCGCCTCTAGGCTTTGTCTCACATAATAGGTGCAGGCTTTTAAGCAAACGGTCGAAGATGTTTCCTAGGTGTTGGATACGCATATGATATGTTTTGAATATTGTGTGCTGGGCCCTTAGATTGTTTCTAAAATCAACAACCATGCGGAAACAGTTAAAACGGAGGCTCCTGTCCCAATAAGCACTGTTGAAGCAGAGACCCGAACAGCTCGATTATAAACAGCGGCAAACAGATAAGAGTTTACGCCGGGTGCCATCGCAGCGGTCAGCACTGCGGCTTTCAGGTTTGCAACGTCAAGATCAAGACTGTGTCCCACGGTCAAAACAATAGAGGGGTGAAGAACAAGTGAGATACACACCAGCATAGCGATTGTTTTAAAATCGCCCTCGGGGCGGTATCGCAACAAAACACCCCCTAGGCCGAAAAGGGCTGCGGGCAAAGCAGCGCGTACCATAAGTTCAATCGCTTCTGACACGGGGATGGGCAGGCTCAGCCCCGTAAGATTGACACCCAGGCCCAAGCCAACACCAATCATCAGAGCGTTGCGGAACATGGCCTGGGCAACTTTAGAGAGGATTGTGCTGGCACGCGCTTGTGTCCGGGCCACCCGTGCCGTTTCCATGGCCGTGACGCCAATAAGATAACAAAAGGCGGCATGAAAGGCGATGATTGTGAAATTCGGTGTGAGGTTTTCAACACCGTAGGCGCGCTCAGAGATCGGCAGGCCCAAAAGCACCGTATTGGCAAACATCGCGGCAAAGGCAATGGCCACCGCATCTTCCCAAGATCTGTCAAAGAACACCCGGCTGCCCACAAGGGCCACCGCAAAGCTGGCCAGTGATCCGGTGTAATAACTGATCAAAAGCTTGAGGTCGAAATCCGCATCGAGATCGAGAGAGGCCATCGCCGAAAAAAGCAGACAGGGGATGGCAAATTTCTGAGTGAATTGCATCAACCCATCCACATGGGCGTGTGAAAAAAGTCCTCGCCAGGTTGCCAGATAACCGGCGCCAATCACCAAAAAGACTGGCAATGTGACGGCCAGAACATCACTCATGTATGACAAACTCAACCGCCAGTCCGTCATAGGCTGGTGCGATATGATTGGGTGTTTCTGCCAAGACCGTGGCATAATCAAGATCGACGTGCATGTTGGTCAATAGCGCCGATCTTGGCGCCATTCGGTCGATCCACTTCAGACTTGTGTCATAGTCAAAATGTGTGAAATGCCCGGTCCGGCGTAATGCATCCAGAATCCAAAGCTCAAGTCCTGTGACAAGCGGTATGCTCGTGTCGGGGATATGGGAAACATCGGGGATATAGCCCACATCACCAACGCGAAACCCAAGCGCGGTGATTGCTCCATGTTGGACGGGGATTGGCGTGAATCTGAGGCTCCCCCCCTCTCCGTCGATGGTAAAGGGTGTGGTGTGGTCAATGCGGTTCATCTCTAAAATCGGGGGATAGGGTGAGTCAGGCGGTTGAATAAACGCATAACCAAATCGCGCTGTCAGCACATCAAGTGTCCGCCTGTCCGCCCAAACGGGCAAACGTGCCCGCCGATTGAAAGCCACAACCCTCAGATCATCAATCCCGTGGCAATGATCCGCATGTTCATGGGTAAACAAGACAGCGTCAAGGCAGCTCACCCCTGTGGTCAGAAGTTGATTGCGAACATCTGGCCCTGCGTCGATTAGCACTTGTGTTTTGCCTGTCGCGCCAAGGCGCTCCACTAAAACGGCACAGCGTTGGCGACGATTTTTCGGGTTCGACGGATCGCATAGGCCCCAATCCCCGCCAATGCGGGGCACACCCCCAGATGAGCCACAGCCGAGGATCGTGATTTTGAGCTTATCGTTCATTGCCTGTCCCTGATGCGCCAGGCAATCACAAAGCACAAGAGGGACGTCTTGCCCTGTCTGCACAGCTATCCTAAACACATATTGGATTGCGGAGGATACCTATGCTTGATCTGACATACCAAACCCCAAACCCCAAAGTGATCTCCGGCGCGAAAGCGGACTGGGAACTTGTCATCGGTATGGAAGTCCATGCACAGGTCGCCAGTGCCGCGAAGCTCTTCTCTGGCGCATCAACCACGTTCGGGGCAGAACCGAATTCAAATGTCTCTTTCATTGATGCCGGCATGCCGGGCATGTTACCGATGATCAACGCATTTTGCGTCGAACAAGCTGTGCGCACAGGCCTCGGCATTAAGGCTCATATTCATCTGACCTCTGCCTTCGATCGCAAGAACTACTTCTATCCCGACCTGCCACAGGGGTATCAAATCAGCCAACTCTATCATCCCATCGTTGGGGAGGGGGAAGTGCTTGTGGAGATGGGCGAGGGAACCGCACGCCTGGTGCGGATCGAGCGCATCCATCTTGAACAAGACGCCGGCAAATCAATCCATGACATGGATCCGGCCATGTCTTTTGTCGATCTGAACCGAACAGGTGTGGCGCTGATGGAGATTGTCAGCCGCCCCGACATCCGTGGCCCAGAAGAGGCCGCCGCTTACCTCACCAAATTGCGCCAAATTTTGCGGTATCTGGGCACATGCGATGGCAATATGCAAAACGGCAATCTGCGCGCCGATGTCAATGTCTCGATCTGTGAACCGGGTGCGTACGAGCGCTATCGTGAAACGAATGATTTTGGTCATCTTGGCACCCGCTGTGAGATCAAGAACATGAACTCTATGCGCTTCATCCAAGCCGCGATTGACTATGAAGCCCGCCGTCAGATTTCCATCGTCGAAAGTGGTGGCACCATTGAGCAAGAAACCCGCCTCTATGATCCCACAAAAAATGAGACACGCTCAATGCGCTCTAAAGAGGAGGCGCATGATTATCGCTACTTTCCCGATCCCGATCTTTTGCCGTTGGAGATAGAACAAGCCTGGGTTGATGACATCAAAGCCAATCTGCCGGAGCTTCCTGATGCCAAGAAAGGGCGCTTTATGGCCGATTACGCTTTAACTGACTATGACGCGAGCGTTCTGACCGCCGAGGTCGAGAACGCCGATTACTTTGAAGCCGTGGCCGCAGCCGCCGGTGATGGCAAGATGGCCGCCAATTGGGTGTTGAATGAGCTTTTCGGACGTCTGAAACAAGATGAGCTTGCGATTTCACAAAGCCCAGTCACCCCTCAACAGCTGGCCGGTATTATCGCGTTGATCAAAGCGGAAACGATCTCTGGTAAGATCGCAAAAGACCTATTTGAGATCGTCTATCGGGACGGTGGCGATCCGGCTGAAATCGTTGAGACGCGCGGAATGAAACAGGTCACAGACACAGGCGCTATTGAAGAGGCCGTCATCCGCGTGATTGCCGAAAATCCCGCACAGGTCGAAAAAGCCAAGCAAAACCCAAAACTAGCTGGTTGGTTCGTAGGCCAAGTTATGAAAGCCACCGGCGGTAAGGCTAACCCAAAGGCTGTGAACAAAATTGTCGCAGAGAAATTAGGCATATAATCCGCCGCGTTGTTGTTATGAAAAACGACAAATTGCACGGCTAGGCCATAGTGGTAATTTCTTCATAACGATAGCAGCTCACCAGATGGTCGTTGACCATACCTGTCGCTTGCATGAAGGCATAGACAATCGTGGGGCCACAAAATCGAAATCCAGCTTTCTTGAGGTCCTTACTGATCTGTGTTGAAAGGTCTGTCTGTGCAGGCACATCTGCCATACATGTCCAGTGATTTTGCAAGGGGCGTCCGTCAACATAGCGCCAAAGAAAAGTGTCAAATCCTTCCCGCGCCTCGATTTCCTGCCAGGCCCGGGCATTTTGTATCGTCGCCTCAATCTTACCACGATGGCGTACTATACCCGGATTCTGTAGCAGTCGTTCAACCTTGGCCTCTCCCCAATCGGCGATCCGATCCGGCGCAAAACCTTCGAATGCGGCACGAAAATTTTCACGTTTTTTCAGGATTGTGATCCAGCTTAGGCCTGCTTGAAACCCATCCAAGATCAGTTTTTCCCAAAGCGCCTGGCTATCGCGCTCTGGTACACCCCATTCGTGATCATGGTAGGATACATAGATCGGATCATTCCCACACCAGCCGCAGCGTTCCATGTTATTGCTCCTCTTTTTTACGTTTGATTGACGAAATTGCGGCAAAACTCAAATCATGAATGCCTATGCCGCATGTCTTAATCAAGTTGAGCACCAAGGAGAGATGAATGATCCCGCAAGAGGCGCAAATTCAAACGACAGCACACACGCTGACATATCTCAGCGATGTGGCGCTTCTTGAGATGCTCAAGGTTGCTCTTTCCAATGGCACATTGGTTATGGCTTTCCAAGCCGTTGTCGATGCAAAATCTGTTGTTCGGCGCCCTGCGTATTACGAGGGTTTGATCCGGGTTCAAGATCAGAATGGCGCAATCATCCCTGCTGCGCGCTTCTTGCCACAAATCGAAGAAGATGACCTGGGACGGGAGGTCGATTGCGCGGCCTTAAAACTGGGATTGGAGGCCTTGCAGAAAAAGCCAGATCTGAAACTGGCCATCAATTTATCGATCTTGTCTTTAGTGCACAACAAATGGTGGAACATTTTGAACACGGAACTTGGTCAAGACCCTGAACTCGCGCGTCGCCTGTTTCTGGAGATTTCAGCCAGCCGAAATATTAAGATGACAGACACGATGATGGTTCAAATTCAAACATTACAACGTCAAGGCATCATGTTTGCGTTTGACGATTTTGGGGCGGGTCACACTGCTTTGTGCCAACTCAAAGACTACCGCTTCGATATCATGAAGATTGATGGCACTTTCATTCGCGATGTCGATACGGATCAAGACAATCAATGCATTGTCCGGGCCTTGATCAGCATTGCCAAGCAACTCAAGATGATAACAGTCGCTGAGATGGTCGAAACCCGCAAAGAGGCTGAGTTCCTTGTGCGCGCGGGTATCGATTGCCTACAAGGTTATTATTACAGCATGCCTGAAGTGTTCCCAAGTTGGCTGGAAGAATGGGAAAAAATCCCCGACCGTGTCCTGACCTAACAAAATGATCGCCTCATCGATGCTTTGAGTATCGTGTCGGTTGTCTCATACAAAAACTCTATATAAGGTTTCTACAGATTGAATCTGTGCCGGATGTGCACAAAAACCGGGAGAGTTTTGGGATGACAAATGTTGTGATTGCATCGGCCGCGCGCACGGCGGTGGGGAGTTTTCTTGGTGCCTTTGCCAATACACCGGCCCATGCGCTGGGGGCATCCGTGATTGAAGCGGCTGTGTCACGGGCTGGTATTGACAAGGCGGAAGTTTCAGAAACCATCCTTGGCCAAGTTCTGACAGCGGCGCAGGGGCAAAACCCTGCACGACAAGCCCATATCAATGCAGGCCTTCCAAAGGAAAGTGCGGCCTGGGGCATCAACCAGGTTTGTGGCTCTGGCTTGCGCGCGGTGGCACTTGGCGCACAGCATATCCAGCTTGGCGACGCAAACATTGTCGTGGCCGGCGGTCAAGAAAACATGAGCCTCAGCCCCCATGCCGCCGCGCTTCGGCAAGGGCAGAAAATGGGTGACCTGAGCTATATCGACACAATGATCCGTGATGGTCTTTGGGATGCATTCAACGGATATCACATGGGTCAAACCGCTGAAAACGTGGCGGAGCAATGGCAAATCAGTCGCGATATGCAGGATGAATTCGCGCTCGCCTCTCAGAACAAAGCGGAAGCGGCACAAAAGGCGGGTAAGTTCGACGATGAAATTAGCCCATTTACCCTCAGAACCCGCAAAGGGGAAACGGTTGTTGATCAGGACGAATACATCCGTCATGGCGCAACGCTGGAGGGGATGCAAAAACTCCGCCCTGCTTTTGTGAAAGACGGCTCTGTGACAGCGGCGAATGCCAGTGGTCTCAATGATGGGGCCGCGGCCACCGTGTTGATGTCTGCGGATGAGGCGGAAAAGCGCGGCATAGAGCCGTTGGCGCGAATCGTGTCCTATGCCACAGCAGGGCTTGATCCTTCGATCATGGGTGTTGGCCCTATTTATGCCTCTCGCAAAGCGCTTGATAAAGCGGGTTGGCATGTCTCTGACCTTGACCTGGTTGAAGCGAATGAGGCCTTTGCCGCCCAAGCCTGTGCCGTGAACAAAGATATGGGTTGGGATCCTGAGATCGTGAATGTCAACGGTGGTGCAATCGCCATCGGCCACCCTATCGGAGCCTCTGGGTGCCGGGTTCTGACCACATTGCTGTTTGAAATGAAGCGCAGGGACGTCAAGAAAGGCATCGCAACGCTTTGTATCGGGGGCGGTATGGGCGTGGCCATGTGCGTAGAACGCTAAATAATGCGTAGTATTTATGTTATAATATTATGTATTTTGCCAATCACGTACACTACGGCCCAACAGGCTTTTTCAACAAGTATGGCGGAATGTAGCGTTGTTTATGGTGAGTTTGCGCAAACGGCAGATCAGATAACAGATGTGTCTGCCGAAAACATGGAGATTATCAGAAGTCGATCTGACGCTTTTGAGGTAGCCGCCGTTCAACAAGCGGCCCGAGAAGGTCATGTTGCAGCACGCCAGCATATAGATGAGGAAATTGCACGGCTTGAAAAGAAATGGGACGGCCGGTTTTTAAATATCCTCAAAATGATGGGAAGCTATGAATGGATGGATTACTGTGAGGCATTTGGGCGTGATCGCAACATTTTAGATGCACGCGGTCATCCTAAAACATAACCATATACTGGGAGGAAAATAATATGGGACGTGTTGCATTGGTGACAGGAGGATCTCGCGGCATTGGCGAGGCGATCTCGAAAGCTCTGAAAGCCGAAGGCTATGAGGTGGCCGCGACATATGCGGGCAACGATGAGAAAGCTGCGGCTTTTACGAAAGAGACCGGCATAAAGACCTATAAATGGAATGTGGCGGATTATGCGGCCTCAAAGGCCGGTATCGAACAAGTTGAGGCTGATCTTGGCCCCATTGACGTGGTGGTGGCCAATGCTGGCATCACACGCGATGCGCCATTTCACAAAATGACCCCCGAACAATGGACAGAGGTCCTTGAGACAAACCTCACCGGTGTGTTCAACACAATCCATCCCGTCTGGCCCGGCATGCGTGCACGGAAATACGGACGCGTGATCGTCATCTCCTCAATCAACGGACAGAAGGGTCAGTTTGGTCAGGTGAACTATGCCGCCACAAAAGCGGGGGATTTAGGGTTGATCAAATCGCTTGCCCAAGAGGGCGCGCGCGCGGGCATTACGGCGAATGCTGTGTGCCCAGGATATATTGGCACCGAGATGGTGCGCGCCATCCCTGAAGAGGTGTTGAACACCAAAATCATCCCTCAAATCCCGGCGGGTCGGTTGGGCGAACCAGAAGAGATCGCGCGATGTGTGGTCTTTCTCGCGTCTGAGGATGCTGGCTTTATCAACGGGTCAACACTTTCCGCCAATGGCGCGCAATTCTTTGTGTAATCCCTAAATTGCAATCGTGCGATGCGTTCTACACATCGCACGACCTTGTTAGCTATGCTGGCCCAAAGCAGATTTGGAAAGCACATTCTTAAATCCAAACCAGCCTTTAAACAGGTTTTGAAACGCCTCGGCACGGGCTTTGTGGGCATCTTCCATGGCTTTTTGTAGGGTTTTGGTTGTCTGTGGCTCGATCATCTGTCTTGTCCTTTTGATATAAGATGATCTTAATATGCGCAAACACGCGCCGCTCGACAAACGAGACTTTCCAATGTCTCAATTAAGTTTTACTTATGCGAAACATGGCAGACCGACTCCCTCCGCTGACGTCTTTACGCGCCTTTGAGGCGGCGGCCCGGCATCTCTCTTTCGCGAAAGCGGCGGCAGAATTGCATGTCACGCCTGCCGCATTGAGCTTTCAAATCAAATCACTTGAAGAACATTTTGGCGCCCCACTGTTTCGTCGGCTCAACCGCGCCGTCGAACTGACCGAGGCTGGACATGCCTTGGTGCCAGGCACACGGGATGCCTTTCAAAGTCTGCAAACGGCCTGGCGAGCGGCGCGCCGCACACAAGAAAGTGGGGTGCTGACAATTACCGCAGGCCCGGCTTTTACAGCAAAATGGCTGGCCCCCCGTCTTTTTGCCTTTGCGCAGGCCCACCCTGATCTAGAGCTCCGGTTTGTCGCTTCTCTTAAACTTATGGATTTCGATCGTGATGACGTTGACATCGCCATTCGCTTCGGTCTTCCACACCCTGAAGAAGAGAGCGGGCTTTATAGTGAAAAACTGCTCGAAGAGTGGCTGACACCGATGATGCACCCTGATTTGGTACAAAGCTATTCTACGCCTGAAAATCTGCTCAACGCGCCGTTACTGCATCAAACCGATACAAATTGGCTTAATCCACCGATTGATTGGCCCACCTGGTTTCAGGCGCAGGGGTTACGGTTAGCAGAGATCCACGGCGCACAATTCAGTCAAGCCGATCATGCGCTGGATGCCGCGCAAGCAGGCGCAGGTGTTGTTTTGGGTCGCATCACGCTTGCGGACAAAGCGCTCCGAGACGGACGATTGGTGGCGCCATTTCCACTCACCTTAACAACGCAAGCCCATTACAGGGTTCTGTGCCCGAAAGGTGCTGAGGACCGTCCTCAGACAAAAACATTTCTCGAATGGCTGCGCGGTGAAATGACTTCAATTAACCGACATGGCCAAAATCGACGTTTTATGTCTGCCGAAGAGGTCGCCTTAGGGATGACTTAGACGCTCTATTTCTTCTTTGAGTTGAAGCTTTTTCTTCTTCAGCGCGGTCAACTCTAGGCCATCAATACTTGGTTGCCTTTGTGCATCCTCTAGCTGTTTTGAGAGTTTCTGATGTTTCTTTTGTAATTCTTGAACACGGGATGCAATGGACATCTTAATCTCCTCTCAATTTATCACTCTACATTTCAATGCAACATGATTTTTTTCAGCCTGTCATCCTTTTTGTTAAAAAACTTTTACCGTTCCCCGGAAAGTGGCAGAGCCCGTCCTTCTCTGAGGACTTTTTGTGCAGATGTTGAATAGTCGTCCCAATCCCCGGTGTGGTGCGGCCCACTGTGTAAAATAAAAGGCGGAAGGAGTAAAAGGGGCGTTTTGCGCCCGATCCAAGCTTGGACGATCACGCGTTTGGCCGGGTGATGCGCCCGACTCGTCAGCGGTAAAACCCGAATTGCTCCAGCTTTTGTGTCAAAGGTACGGAGCACTTTCGGTAGATATTGCGTGCTCAGAATAAATGTCACTGATCCTTTCGGTGCTGTGCGCCGCAAGGCTTGACCAAACCAGGTTTCCAAAGGAACTGTTGGCCTGAGAGCTTGCTCACGTGATATATCCTTGGCCGCTGTTCCAGGGCCAAAGTAAGGCGGATTGCAGATCACATGGTTAAACCGCTGTGCTTTCAAGGCAGCTGGTGGGCATGAAACATCTCCTGCAATCACATCTAAAGCAATTACATTTTCTGCGGCGTTTTTTTGCGCGAGTGCGACGTGATCTGCGTTAATGTCAAGGCCTGTCAAGCAAACACCTGGAACGCGACGGGCCAGGCACAGGGCTGCAATACCCGTGCCGCACCCCAGATCAAGAACGGTTTGCCTCGCTTGTGCCGGGCAGGCTGCGGCCAGAAGAACCGGGTCCGTCCCGCCCCGATACCCCGTTTGGGATTGCCAAATGCGAAGGCTGCCGCCAAGAAATTCATCTTGTGTATAAGCCGTCTTCATTCTGAGACTGGTAAATCATTCTCGTGTAGTGCCTCACGTGCGCGTGTGGCATCTTTGGTCGCGACCATCACCCTCTGCGGTAAAATACCGATGGATCCTTCAAGGACACTCATGTGGACGTCGAAGACATGGCACTCTATATCCAAAGATTGTAGGAGTGCTTGTGAAAAGGCGATATCCGCTAGATTATTACTGCGCAGAATTTCTATCATGTCTCCGGAGTACGCATATCTGCCCCCGGTGTCGAGCGAAAGGTCAATCAGCATGAGCCTGGATGTTGCAATGTCAAAAAAACCTCATGAACGCCTTGCCGGAGAATTAGCGCAGGATTTGAAAGCTGTTGACACCTTAATCCATGCGCGGATGCAAAGTGCGTATGCGCCACGTATACCCGAAGTCACGGCCCATCTTGTTGAGGCCGGTGGCAAACGTATGCGCCCAATGCTGACTTTGGCCTGTGCAAAATTGTGTGGTTATGAAGGACGCGCGCATCATAAACTTGCCGCGACCGTTGAGTTTATTCATACCGCGACACTTCTGCATGACGATGTCGTGGACGAAAGCGGCAAACGCCGGGGGCGCCCGACTGCGAATTTGCTGTGGGACAACAAAAGTTCCATACTGGTTGGGGACTATCTTTTCGCCAGAGCGTTTCAATTGATGGTTGAGACGGAAAATCTGAAGGTCTTAGGAATTCTTTCCAACGCTGCGGCTGTGATTGCAGAGGGTGAAGTCCTGCAAATGACTGTCTCTTCCAACATCAAAACAACCGAAGACACCTACATGCAAGTTATTCGCGGGAAAACGGCGGCGCTTTTTGAAGCAGCCTGTCAAGTGGGGGCTGTGATTGCGGGACGCCCAGCGAAAGAGATTGAGGCACTCCGTACCTACGGCGATGCGCTTGGGCTCGCTTTTCAAATTGTTGACGATAGTCTTGACTACGGCGGCGGTGCGGCCCTTGACAAAAACATTGGCGATGACTTCCGTGAGCGAAAACTCACATTGCCTGTCATACGCGCTTTGCGCAATGCGGATGCCCAGGAACATACGTTTTGGGAGAGAGTATTGGAAAAAGGGACACAAAATCCTGGAGATTTAGAGCATGCCTGTGCTCTTCTCAAGAAACATAGTTCTCTGGATCAATGCCGAATTGAAGCTTACGCTCAGATTGCCAAAGCAAAAAATGCTATCCTCCAATTTCCCCCAAGCCCTTTGCGCGATATGTTGGCTGATTTGGCTGATTACGTTGTGGCGCGGCTGAAGTAACGAACAGTGCTGTGATCACTACACGGGGTATATAGGTGAACGCGCATCTTATCCAGTATAGAAGATGCATGTGATTTGCATTCTGGGCAGATACAGTATTTTTTGGCAAAAGCATCGTTATCATTGTGATGAATGCCATCAAGCCAAACGTTAGATATTTTATACTTGGCGCATATTGAACAATGGTATTCCCATTTCACATCAGGGGCGCTGTGGCTTGCTTTTTTGTTGATACTCTTGGTGGAAATAAGTTTATGTGAAACTTTCAAGACACCATTTTCATCACAGTCTACACCCATTTCATAAAGTCTTTTTTCATGTGGGGCGTCACATCGATAATGCGTAAAGAAGGGCGCCTGCATATTCCGGCAAACAAAGAAAATAGCGTTCATATAAGCTTTGGTGTCGGTATCTGCGATAAATTTCTCAAAGCGGTGCCCAAGGACACTATCGGCTACGGCTTTTTCACCATCATTGTTTTGGGCAAATTCATTCCAATCCTGGCCAACGTCAACAATTCTGTTATCGGGATTCAAGCGGTAGTAGGTCATTCTGCACCTTCGTAGATATTGCTTTTAGCCTGGTGGTCTTGAATGATATGTCTATCTTCTAACAAAGGCTAAATATACTTTGAGGTGATGCCAACAATCGGTGAATTTAGCGTTAATACTATGAATTTTAACGAATTTACAGATCTATGCTTATCGTGACAGGGCCATCATTGATCAAGGTAACCTGCATGTTCGCCCCGAACACGCCCGTTTGTGTCTCGATGTTTTTGTCACGCAAAAGAGATATGAAATATTCATAGAGATGCAGGCTCTCATCCGGTGCTGCGGCTTGTGCAAAACCAGGGCGATTGCCGCGTGATGTATCGGCAGCCAAAGTGAATTGACTGACAATCAAGACTGAGCCGTTCACATCTTGGAGGGAACGGTTCATTCTGCCTGTGTCATCTTGGAAGATACGCAATTTCACGATCTTATCGGCCAGAGCCTGTGCATTGGCTTTTGTGTCACCTTTCATGGCGCAAAGCAGTATCAAAAGACCAGAAGCGCATTGGCCGACAACGTCATCGTTCACACGGACAGAGGCTTCTGCAACTCTTTGCAAAACGGCACGCATCAAAACTGGCCTGCGTTGTTCACCGCGATCAAATAGCCCAAACCACCCGCCAACAGCAATGCAACCGCAACCGCAACCGCGATTTTCCAGACGGAATAGGGGCGTTCGCCTTGTACGCGGCCGGTTTGGGCGTTCACCACAAAGCGAAAGCTTTTGCCTTTGTATTTGTACGCCGCGATCCAGATGGGCAAAAGGATATGCTTAAAGGTAACCTCAGACACTTTTGTCTCTGCCGTGTGTATGCGTTGTTTGTCGCCCCCGATATCCAGGCGGATATCGCGCGCAATAATGCGGTCCATAATATCGCGCGCCTCTGTCAATCCATCGGAGAGTTCGATTTGATAGCCTTCTGCCCGAAACCCGGCAAGATAGGCAGGTGCATAGGGCACAAGGGCGGATAGATCCCAAGGTTGCAGGCCGTCGGTGTGGCTTTTGGGTAGGCTTTGGGAGGCGAGTATCAAAACATCATCAAAAAATCTTTGCACCTGGCCTGAAACACGGCGCCAGCGAGTTTTCGGAACCTGCCTGGTTTGCGGCTTACCATTCACTGTGACCGTTTTCGTCACAAAATAGACGGTGCCCCGTTCGCCGGTATAACGTGTATGGGTTTGCGCATCGAACGTCCAAAAGGGCACATAAATCCCGTTAAGACGACGCCCTTTGCGGGCATAAGCTTGCAAACCGTTGGGGGCAAACCACAGTTTTCCCAGCCAATCCGTCATAGCGTTGCGTGCAGCGTCTTCATCAAGGGCGAATGGCAGCACAGCAGCGGGTTTAATGTGACGGTGTGCGCCGGTATCTGCAACAACGGGTGTCGCGCAATAGGGGCATTCTTTGGCATGGACGTTTTGGTCAAATTCGATTTGCGCATTGCAGCTTGGGCAGGTTGAAACGCGCGTTTCCTCCATATCAATTTGAGCGTTTTGAGCTTTCAAACCTTCTGAGATGTCGATCTCTCGAATCGAGGACTGGCGCGGTACCGAGATATCTTCCGTATGGCCACAATGATCACATTGCAGACGGCTGAGGCCCGGATCAAACCGCAGATCAGCGCCACAGTTTCCACACGGAAACCGATGTTCAGTGATATCTGTCATAGATGTTTCAGCCAGTTGCGGTGATCGCACATGGGTCTACGCCCCGGGAGGCGGGGGAGGGGGCAGCACTGTAAACAACTGGGCAAGTTCTATAATATCCTCTGCTTTTTGCCACCCATCTTGTCCTTGCGTCCAGACAAAAGTCTCTCGGGTGAGTTTGCCTTCTGTAACCATGCGGCCCAAACGCGCTTTGGAAAATGGCCCCTCTGTCGCCCCGTCTTTCGCAATATGCCAAACATGCTCCACCGGAGGTGGTGGCGGTGGGACCGCTGCAGCAGCGGCGGCGGGGGCCGGCCGCGCACCCCAAGGGCCAGGTTGTGCGGTATTGGCCATTTGCTGTGCCATACCCATGCCCATCCCCATGCCCAAGCCGGCACCCAGTCCAGAATTTGATGTGGTGGCGCTGTCTTGCAGCGCCTCGGCCATGGCATACTGTTGATACTTGCCCAAATCGCCCAAAACCCCCATGGAAGTCCGCTTATCAAGGGCTTCTTCAACCGCCGGAGGCAGTGAGACGTTTTCGATGTAGAGTTCCGGCAAGGTGAGCCCATAATCGCTGATCGTTTGGCTGATTTGCGTTGCGATCAGTTTGCCCAAGTCGCCTGTGTTCGCAGCCATATCGAGAACGGGGATTTGACTTCCCGCCAAAGCACGAGAGGTTTCTTGTACGATAATGTTGCGGATCTGAAAGCTTACTTCATCGGTCGTGAATTCGCCATCGGTGCCCACGATCTCGGTCAGAAATTTCGCAGGATCGGCCACCTTGACCGTATAGGTTCCAAAGGCCCGCAACCGCACCGGGCCAAATTCTGGATCGCGTAGGGTGATGGGGTTTTTGGTGCCCCATTTCAGATCCGTAAATCGATTGCGGGAGACAAAATAAATCTCAGATTTGAACGGAGACTTAAAGCCATGATCCCAGTGTTGCAAAGAGGTCATGATCGGCATGTTATTTGTCTCAAGCATGTAAAGCCCAGGGGTAAACACATCGGCCAATTGTCCTTCGTGGACAAACACAGCTGCTTGCCCCTCGCGCACTGTCAATTTTGCGCCGTATTTGATTTCGTGACCATGGCGCTCGAACCGCCAGACCATTGTATCGCGGGTATCGTCCGTCCATTCAATGACATCAATGAACTGGCCGGAGAGAAAGTCGAAGATCGGCAAGGGGGCCTCCTTTCGGGGTTAACTTTGAGAATTCATAAGCTCTTCTGCAATGACAGAAAAAATCGGGCGCGCAAGCTCTGCTGACATACCGGGCTGTAATCGTTCATCGTAGAGCATGGTCAAAAGAAACTCATCATGTTCCGTGAGAAAGGCAAACTCTTCGTCATCGTTAAAGATTGAAGGCCTGGCCTCTGGACTATCATTTGCAAGACCTAAGCCCTGGGCAATCTCTTCATGATAGCACGCTTGACGCATCAGATCTGGATGTTCTGTGCGCACCAAAGCGACGGCAAGTTTATGAACGCTTGGGACACTGTGCACGGATGAAGCATAAACGAAACAATAGCTCGACCGACCCTGTGTTGTGAAATCGCGTATTGTTGCGTCTGAAAGTCCAAGGTTCATGTCAGCAAGAATAGTGTCTAGTTCGCGTTGCTCGTCCATGGAAACGACGAAAACATGGAAATTTGCCCGCTCTGTGCGCTTAACCAGTTCAATATCATGGCCTGTCAGGCGCGACAATCGCGCCACATACCGCTCAACAAATGTACTGTCCTCTTGTTGCATCGTTTCCGGTGCAGAGGCGCCAAAGTGAAGTTTCAGCCGGATGGGATCTCTCCAACGCCGCAGGTTCGAAGCTGTCTCATTTGCGATAAAACGGCCACCGTTGTTTTGGTATTCACTAAAAAACGTAATGCGTTCGAAATCCCGATTGAGATCTTCTATTGTGAACTGGGTGTCGATGCCCCCCCCATCTGTCCTGAGCAAGCCCTTAGCAAGCAAAGAGCTTTCAAGCCTCCGGTAGTATCTCGCGGCCGCTAGGCTTTCTGCGGATGGTTGGTAAACCTCAGACGTTTCTTCTGCCGGTGGTTCAGCGGGCGTTTCTTGCGGATTTTTTTCGCTACAGCCCAACAAAATGAAGGACGCCAATAAAATCAGCCTCGACCATGACAATATTGATTTAATAGCTTGCAAGACGCGCCTTTAGGTCGGTACGGATGTTGCTGCTGTATCACCAACGCCATCCTTACGCGCTTTTGCAGATGCCAGCGTATCGCGGAGTTCCCCTTCCATTTTTTGCAGTTCCACTTCGGCTGTGGCGCGGCGCGCCTTGCCTTCGTCCGCGATTTGCAAGGATTCATTGATCGTTGCAATCAAATCCTCATTCGCCTTCTTCACAGCGTCAATGTCAAACACACCGCGTTCCATCTCTTCGCGCACGACTTTGTTGGCGTGACGCAGGTTTGCTGCATTCGCCGTCAAAAGCTCATTGGTCAGATCGTTTGCATCGCGGACAGCTTCCGCAGCTTCTTTGGAACGTTGAATGGTCACGGCTTGGGCCAGCTGTGTTTCCCACAGGGGCACTGTATTGACGAGCGTAGAGTTGATTTTCGTCACAAGCGATTTGTCGTTTTCTTGAACCAGGCGGATCGATGGCAATGATTGCATTGTGACCTGACGGGTCAGTTTCAGATCATGTACCCGGCGTTCCAGATCATCGCGGGCCGCCCGTAGATCGCGCAATTCTTGCGCCTTCAGGATTTTCTCATCCTCTGGTGCGGCCTCAACCTCGGCCTCTTTGGCGGGGATGATCCTTGTATCGAGTTCTGCGATTTTTTCCTCACCAGCGGTAATGTAAAGACCAAGCTCTTCATAAAAGTTCAGGGTCTTTTCATAAAGAAGATCAAGGCTTTTAATATCTTTCAACAATGTTTGTTCATGTTGTTCCAAAGTATCCGTGATTTTGTCAATTTGCCCTTGTACACCCTCGTAACGGGCCAGAAAATTTGCAAAAGGGGCCGCTTTCCCTGTTAAACGCTCCCACCAGGACTTTTCGCGGCGCACGTCCAGCTCTGACACAGAGAATCCGCGGATCGTTGTCACCATGTCGCGTAAGCTGTCGCCCGCAGGGCCAACATCCTTGTTTTTTACATCTGCAAGCATGGCTTGGCTTATCTCTTGCAGCTCGACCTGCGCGCTTGAACCAAAGGCCACGATGGAATTTGTGTCGGTCACATCGACCTCATCCATTCGTTTGCGGATGGCTTCGGCAACCGGCGGTTCGGCCTGTTCCAAGGGGACCAAAGCGGTTCCCGGTTCTGACAGTGTTGTCGCAACTGTGGCTTCAATGTCTTTGAGAAGTTGCGTTGCCGCTTCTTGTGTTTGTTGTTTCATTATAAATTCCCATCGCCTTGTTCGTTGACCAACAGACCATCCCTTTTGAGACGGTCGCGTAAAACTTCAATCTCTATATCAAGATCATTGCGGTCTGTTTCCAGAAGTTTTTCACGTTTTACTTCAAAACTGGCTTCTAAATCATCCAAAAGAGCGAAGTAATCCGCCTTTGCGGTCTGATCTTGATTTGATACATAAATATCAGCGAATTTCACCGTGGCATCGCGCGCGGCCTGTAAGTAAATGCCAAGAAATTTTCGTGCCGCTGACAGATCGCGCGGATCATCTTCAATCGTGCGAAACATCGTGCGTGCTGTGGCTATGAAATCATTCACACGGTTGGTGACACCGCGATCGTTGGCACGTTTTGCGGCCCCTTCAATCTCAGACAGGTAGGCTTCGGCTTTCTCAAGCGCGCGTGCCACGCGATCAGTTTGAAATGTATCGACGCCGTCCATGCCCTTGTCTTTCATCGGATCAAAGCCGAAGGCAAAAAGATGCAAGCCCCCCGCCACAACACCATAAAGAACAACTGCGGGAAGACCGCTCAGCCCCTCCATGGCGGCCAAGCTTATACCGCATCCGACCAGCAGACTGCCAAGTAATTTACGTGGTAAGGCGGGGCGGCGCGCAATTGTCCGCTCCGCCCAAGCGGCTTCGGCTTTCAGCCCTTCTTGTGTGAGCCAAAATCCCAACAAAAGCATGGCCACTGCTGCCATATCTACAGCCATATCAACGGCCGGTTTTGTGAGTGCGAGAAAAACTAGCGGAAGGGTGAGGAGAAACAGAAACCTGGTGCGCGATTTATACCGCCTTACGGGGCGCGGTCGATTTGATCCTCCAACCCTGCGCTTGGTCGCCGTTGGACTATAGTTTCCACCGAAACGTTGCGCCACTGCTCAAAACCTCCCGTCAAGCGCACCAATAGAGGCCATGAACACCAAAAAGGCGAGCGCAAGAAACGCAATCGTTTGCAATCCTTTCGCTGACATGTTGTCCTCCGTTATTTTGGTCTTATACATGGAAATAGATATCTCAGCACAAAAGTACGAGTCTGATGCCCTTACATCGATTACTATCGCCTTCAGGTGCGGGGTTTGAACAGCAGTTCCTGCGCTTTTCTGTCAGTCTGTAGATCGCTGCGTTGTCCGGCTGCCAGATAGCGTCCTTTTTGCACGGCGGGACGTGCACCAACAAGATCAAGCCAACGTGCCATGTTTGGCTTATCTTCCAAGGTTTGCTGCTGCCCTTCCCACAAAGAGGCCCACGGCCAAATCGCCATATCCGCGATTGAGAAGAAATCGCCCGCGACATATTCGGTCTTGCCAAGTTGTGTGTCGAGCACACGATAAAGCCGCCCCGTCTCATTGCGATAACGATCTTTGGCATAGGGCAAATCCTGCGGCGGATCCATAGACGGGGCATATTTCAAAAAGTGATGGGCCTGCCCTGCCATCGGACCCAAGCCGCCCATTTGCCACATCAACCACTGCTCAACACCACTGCGGTCGCGTTCGGTTGTGCCATAAAACTGGCCTGTTTTACGCGCAAGATAGAGCAAAATCGCCCCTGACTCAAAAATCGAAATTGGGGCGCCATCAGGGCCATCGGCGTCGATGATGGCAGGCATCCGATTGTTCGGAGAGATTTTGAGAAACGTAGGCTCGAATTGTTCGCCTGCCCCGATGTTCACAAGCTGGAGCGTGTAAGGCAGCCCCATTTCTTCCAGCGCGATGGAGATTTTCCACCCATTCGGTGTGGGCCAGTAATACAGATCAATCGACATGACAGCTCCTTGAAAGATATGCCTTAGGCTTGCGCGATTTCGCCTAAGGTGCAAGTGTCCTTTGGTTTCGTGGCAATTTCACGCAAGGCAGACAAGGGCAATTTTTCCGGTGTCATCAGGAATTGGCGATAGATGGGCCATACACCGGCCCGCAAATAAGCAGACCAATGACAGATGGACCGCTGCCAAGGGGCAAGTGGCAATCCTCGCTGTGCTAAAGCATCAACAACATGAGGCTCTGATATCCGTAGGTCGACCCAGTTCGACGATTGCGGCCCACCATGCGCAAGTATCGCGCGCGCCCCAGTTGCGGCCGCAAATCCAAGAGAGAAGATTTTGTCTTCTGCGGTCAGCACAGAAACAACGTCCACGTTTCGCGCCGCAGGTGCCGCCAGGGCACGTGCAGCACGTTCCAGATGTTCGGCCGGAGACAGCAAAAGTATACGTCTGAAATTGGCATGGCGCGCGGCAAACAGAGCCTCCATAGCAACGCGCCCTGCTAATGAATGGCCGACGAACCCCAACCTGAGATCCGGGCGAAGGTCGGTGACAAGATCAGCAACGCGCCCCAGTGCACGCCCCGCTTGCTCTGCTTTGCCAATCGCCTGCCAGAGGCTGGAGCGTGCATGCCACCCCAGCGCGATGGCCAAACCTTGCCCGTTTTGATCCGGGGCCAATCCGAGTTTGCGCGGCCACGCTTTGGCTTTCCAATGGTGTCTTTGGGGATGGGCTGACAAAATACGGTCATGTGGGTCCACCCCCTGCTGCCATGGGGAATAGCGCAAGCCATGTGTGAGAAACACAACAGGGGCCTTTTCAGGCAGATTATGTAAACTGTGAGTGAGGAGAGCTTCTAAGGGCTGCTCACTGTGGCGCGCGCACAAAGGCACGTCTCCATGTGCATTGAGCCGCAAAACCGCCACGATTTAGCCTCCGTTTTTATTTTTAGAAATATCCTCATCTGGCAACGCCTCTACGACAATTCTGTGATGCTTTTGTTATGGTTTTGCTTCAATTCTATGACGGTTGACGGCTGTGTTGTTCAACGCTACCGCTATGCTGAGGGGATTTGACCGGCTTGCGGCCCTCACGATCAAAACCGCTAAAGAGGATGACATGGGGAATAAAACACTGCAGCAGCAGGGCCGCCAAACGCGGGCCATACACTCTGGAATTAGGCGTAGCCAATATGGCGAAGTCTCTGAGGCATTGTTTCTGACTCAGGGCTTTGTTTATGACAGCGCCGAGGCAGCGGAAGCACGATTTTCCGGGGCGCCGCGTGAAGAGTTCATCTATGCCCGCTATGGCAACCCAACTGTTGCGATGTTCGAAGATCGGATGGCCAGTCTTGAACAGACAGAGGCGGCATTCGCAACGGCCTCTGGCATGGCTGCGGTCAACGGGGCATTGATGTCGTGTTTCAAGGTGGGGGACCACGTTGTGGCCGCGCGCTCGCTTTTTGGGTCGTGTCTCTATATCTTGGAAGAGCTGCTGCCGCGTTTTGGTGTTCAGGTCGATTTTGTCGATGGCACAGATGTGCAGGCTTGGCAGAACGCTGTGTGCGCAGAGACGAAAGTTGTGTTCTTTGAAAGCGTCTCAAATCCCACGCTTGAGTTCGTTGATATTGCTGCGGTGTCTGAGATTGCCCGTGGCGTCGGTGCCCTGACCATCGTTGATAATGTGTTTACAACGCCAACCTTTTCAAACGCGGTGTTTTGCGGGGCCGATGTTGTCATCTATTCGACCACAAAACATATCGATGGGCAGGGGCGTTGTTTGGGTGGCGTAATCTGTGCCACGGAAGATTTTATTCGCAACACTGTTGAACCTTATCTCAAGCATACCGGCGGCGCGATGTCACCGTTCAACGCTTGGGTCATGCTCAAGGGGCTTGAAACACTCGATTTGCGCGTCAAAGCGCAATCGCAAACAGCATTGCAGATTGCCAAGGCCATCGTGGACCACCCGCGTCTTGCCAAGGTCATCTACCCTGGATTGGACAGCCACCCACAGCATGTCCTTTGCACAGAGCAAATGTGCAATGGTGGCACGATGTTGGCCTTTGAGTTCACAGGCGGCAAAGAGGCGGCTTTTCGGTTTTTGAACGCGCTACAGATTGTGATCATTTCAAACAATCTCGGTGATGCGAAATCCATTGCGACACATCCTGCGACGACAACCCATCAAAAACTGCCCGACGCACAAAAACAACAGCTGGGTATCACAGACGGTTTGGTACGTTTATCTGTCGGGCTTGAGGATCAAGACGACCTTGTGGACGATATCCTAAGGGCGCTTGCAGAAGTTTAATTTACTTTAGGTTAAAAACTATTTTTACACATAAATAAGATCTGGCCCTGGCAGATGCGACAGAACGCCCCATATCTAAATTCGCGTGAACCGCAAGGAGGGATGAGATGAACATCCAAGTACCGGAAATTGACCGCCACCCCAATCAGGAGGAGGTAACCCAGGCTTTGCAAAAACTGCAACGCTGGCTCAAAGACGTGTCGCGTGGTACAGCCACAGCGCTCGATCCACATGTGGCACTGCTTTTGTCTGACACTGCGATGCGATATCCCGATTTATCACGGAATTACCCAGCTGACTTCAAGGCAGATGCGGCCTACAAATCCATGCTGCCTGATCTACAGAATGGGCCAAGTGCCCTGATCCGGGGTGAAAAACAACAAATCCAGCATGTGGGCATTTCAAACTTCCGGCTGCCAATCCGCTTTCACAAACGCGATGGCGGGGAGCTGATGCTCGAAACCTCCGTCACAGGGACCGTCAGCTTGGAGGCCAACAAGAAGGGCATCAACATGTCCCGTATCATGCGGACATTTTATAAAAGAGCCTCTGAGACCTTTTCCTTTGAAGTGATCGAAGCAGCTTTAGACGATTATAAGCGCGATTTGCAGAGTTTCGACGCGCGTATTCTGATGCGATTTTCATTCCCGTTGGAGGTGGAAAGCCTGCGATCTGGCCTTGTGGGATTTCAGTATTACGACTTTGCCTTAGAAGTTGTGGACAAAGGCGGTGTCCGGCAAAGAATATTGCACTTCGACTATGTCTATTCTTCAACCTGTCCCTGCTCTTTGGAGCTGTCTGAACATGCCCGCCGCGAACGCGGGCAACTGGCCACGCCGCATTCCCAACGGTCTGTCGCGCGTATCTCGGTGGAGGTTTTGCCAGGCGATTGCTTGTGGTTTGAGGAACTCATTGATCTGGCGCGCAAAGCTGTGCCGACAGAAACGCAAGTCATGGTCAAACGCGAAGACGAACAAGCCTTTGCCGAGTTGAATGCCGCAAACCCTATCTTTGTCGAGGATGCCGCCCGTAGCTTTTGTGAAGTTCTCAAACAATGCCCGTCTGTGGGGGATTTCCGTGTGGTTGCCAGTCATCAAGAAAGTCTGCACAGCCACGATGCCGTGTCGATCTTAACAGAGGGGCCAACTTTTGATCAGACGTCACTCGATCCACGTCTGTTCCAAACATTGTTTCATGTTGGTTAAGCAGGACTGGGCCTAAAAAGATGATGCCCAAGCCCGCCTGGTCCGACATGGTTCGGGTTTTTGGAGAGATTGGCCTGTTGTCATTCGGCGGGCCTGCCGCACAGATCGGGCTGATGGAGCAAAAGCTTACCGTTGAACGCCCTTGGCTGAGCCAAGAGGCTTTTCTGAGGGCTTTGGGGTTTTGCACCCTTCTACCCGGACCCGAGGCGATGCAGCTGGCCACCTATGCCGGCTGGCAGCTTCGAGGGATCACGGGTGGACTTCTAGCAGGCACGCTGTTTGTTCTTCCCGGTGCGTTGGTTGTGTGGGCTCTGACGCTGGCCTATTTGCAGTTTGGAACATATCCAGAGGTGCAGGCCGCGTTTTTAGGCATCAAGGCCACTGTCCTGGTCATTGTCGCCCTTGCCGTTTGGCGGTTAAGTATGCGGGCCCTGGACGGGTATATACCGAAAATCATCGCTTTTGGGGCCTTTATAGCGCTTTTCCTAAACCTTGCGCCGTTTCCGGTTGTTCTGGGCGCGGCTGCAGCGCTTGGGGCATGGGCGTTAAGCGGTGATGCTGCGACAACTACTCCGAGAACGCCAATCTCGTGGCATCGCACGGCGCGCGTTGTTCTTGTGTGGGGCGCATTGTGGTGGGGACCGTTGCTTTTGATCGGCTATGCCGATGGAAGTGGGTTGCTGTGGCAATTGGGGACGTTTTTCAGCTGGCTTGCTGTTGTCACATTTGGCGGTGCCTACGCCGTTTTAGCCTACATGGCCGAGGTTGCGATCGAAACGCATGGCTGGCTGAGCGCAGAGCAGATGATTGACGGGCTCGGTCTGGCTGAGACAACACCCGGCCCTTTGATCCTTGTGACCCTCTTTGTCGGCGCGCTAGCCGGTGATGGTGCTGGCGGTCTGCCCCTGGCATTGGCCGCTGCAGGCGTAACCCTTTGGGCGACATTTTTGCCGTGCTTTTTATGGATTTTTGCCGGTGCCCCTTATATCGAGCGCATCTCTCAGGCACCACGATTGCAAGGTGCCCTGCGCGGCATCACCGCTGCTGTTGTGGGTGTCATTGGAAGTTTATCGGTTTGGTTTGCCATTCATGTTCTTTTTGAACAAACATCACATTGGGAAACGCAAATCGTATCCTTGACGCTGCCCAACTTGGCTAGTCTGAGCATCCCCGCCCTTCTTCTGTTGCTTTTCGCTTGGGGGCTGATGTGCGTTCTCAAACGCAATTTGTTTCTGACCTTGTTTCTTACGGCGGTTGCGGGGCTCGGTCTTGATCTGCTCACTTGACAGCCAGAATATGGCCCGTGATGCTTGAGATATGATGGATATACGGCCGGTGGCCTATGTGACGGGCCTTCTTCTTTCTGCCTTTGGCGTGGTTATGACCGGGCCGCTGGTGTTGGATTTCATCTCTGGCAATGACAATTGGCTGGGGTTTGCCCAGGCCGCTTTGATCACCTTTTTAATCGGTGCGGGCATGACACTCTCCACCGCAAACGCAGATCGAAGCCGGCTTTCCTTGCAACAGAGTTTTCTGCTCACAACTGGTGTGTGGCTGATCCTGCCGATCTTTGCAGCCTTGCCCTTTACGCTTGGGGAGATCCAAGCCAGTTACACGGATGGGTTTTTTGAGGCGATGTCAGGACTGACGACAACCGGGTCTACTGTGATGACAGACCTGGACACGATGCCAGAGGGCCTGTTGCTTTGGCGGGGGCTTTTGCAGTGGTTTGGTGGCATTGGTATCATCGTTGTGGCGATGGTGTTTTTGCCGGAATTGCGGATTGGCGGGATGCAGATTTTCCGCTCTGAAGGATTCGATACCATGGGCAAAATTCTGCCACGGGCACGGCAGATTGCCGTCTCCATCGCGGGTGTTTATTTCTTCATAACATTCCTATGCAGTTTGGCCTATCTGATGGCAGACATGCAGCCGCTTGATGCTTTTGTGCATGCCATGACAACCGTTGCAACAGGCGGCTTTGCAAATTCTGATGCGTCATTTGCGGCCTATGGCGTAAGTGCGCAATATGTTGCGGTATGTTTTATGATACTTGGCGCACTCCCGTTTGTGCGATATGTCCAAATTTTGGGCGGAACAGCTGCTCCAATTTTGCACGACACGCAAGTACGCGCCTTTGTTGTCTTGGTGATCATACTCGTTGCTTTGATGGTTGTGATTGATGTCCTTCACACGGAACAATTTGATGAAGGCATTGTGCGCACAGCGTTGTTCAATACAGTCTCAATCTTAACGGGGACAGGGTATGTGAACCACGATTACATGACATGGAACTCTGGCGCCATCATGATCCTTTTCTTCGCCGGCCTTATTGGTGGTTGTGCAGGGTCTACAGCCTGTTCCGTCAAAATTTTTAGATACCAAATTCTTTGGGCTTCTGTCTTGGCTTCAATGCGCCGGGTTCATTCGCCGCGCGGGATATTTCCAATTCGCTATAGTGGCCGCCCAGTTGCCCCAGAGGTGTTAAGATCGGTTATGGCCTTTTTCATGGTTTTTTTTCTGTCTATCGGATTTGTTGCTGTTCTTCTTGGATTTGCCGGTCTTGATTTCATCACGTCGGTTTCAGGTGCGGCAACAGCAATCGCAAACGTTGGACCCGGGCTGGGCCCTGAAATTGGCCCAACTGGAAATTTCTCAGGTCTTAATGATCTTGCCAAATGGGTCCTAGCATTTGCTATGTTGATCGGACGGCTTGAACTTTTGGCCGTTTTTGTTCTTTTTACGCGCCGCTTTTGGAATTTATGAAAGATCACATTCCAATAATTTTTTATACAATATTTGAATAGTTGGCTAAAGGATACGCATACCCTTTGGATACAAAGGCTCATAAATGGGTTCAAGCGTGGTGGTATCAAAGAGCGAACTGATCGAGGTTCCCGACCAAATATTCAAAATTGCTTGGGTGAACATCGGTGCGGTTGGAACGATGCGAATTTTGGGACAGTCAATAACGGTTTGCGGTTGTCCAATCGAATCTGATATAACCAGCGTTTTCATGCGGGAATTTGTAATTCTATCGACGGCTTGCGCAGACAGAACGCCATGGGTGATATAACTGTGCACTTCTACAGCGCCTGCCTCGGACAACACATCGGCGGCTTTGCACAATGTACCGGCTGTGTCGCAGATATCATCGACAATGATACAAATTTTTCCCGATACATCACCAATTATAGTCATCTCAGAGACTTCACCGGCGTTCTCACGTCTTTTGTCGACAATGGCCAGCGGGGCTTTGATCCGTTGTGCCAATTCGCGCGCGCGGCTCACACCGCCGACATCAGGACTGACAACCATGACATTGTCGATGACCTCCCCAAAATGATGTGACAGATCGAGCGCGAAGATAGGCGACGCATAAAGGTTGTCGACAGGGATATCGAAAAAGCCCTGGATCTGTGCGACATGCAAATCCATCGTTAAAACCCGTTCTATCCCTGCTTGCGTAATCATATTTGCAACCAGCTTTGCAGAAATTGGGGTGCGCGCTTTGGTGCGACGGTCTTGCCGGGCATACCCGAAATAGGGAAGTACAGCCGTGATACGTTTTGCGGAGGAGCGTTTGAGCGCATCCGCCATAATCAAGAGTTCCATCAAATGATCATTGGCGGGCTTCGACGTGGGTTGGATAATGAACATGTCTTCACCGCGCACATTTTCGAAGACTTCAACAAAAACTTCTCCGTCATTGAAGCGCTCCACCCGCGCGTCAACAAGTTGCATTTTCACCCCGCGGTGCATGGACATACGCCGCGATATCTGCTGCGCTAATTCTTTGTTTCCATTTCCAGAGATGAGTTTGGGATTCGTATTTGGCATACCAAACTTTCTTTACAAGACGACTCAAACGCCTGAATAACGTTGCCATTTTATTAACACGAGCTTACCTGAAGGCCAACAATCAATGGAAGGCCGATATGCAACATATAGACTACTACTTCGCCACAATCTCTCCGTTCACATATCTTGCAGGCCTTAGGCTTGAAGAGGTTGCCAACAAACACGGGGTGGGCATCACTTATAAGCCTTTGGACATCGTGGCTCTATTTGGACGGACAGGGGGCGTTTTGCCAAAAGATCGCCATCCCAGTCGTCTTGCCTATCGTCTGCAAGAAATGCGCAGACAAGCGGTGAAAGCTGGGCTTGCGATGAACTTTAGTCCGGCACATTTTCCAACCAACCCTGCGCCTTCGTCCTATGCTGTCATTGCGGCGCAAGAGGCAGGCGGGGGCGACATCGGTGGCCTTGTTCATGGGTTCACCAAAGCCTGTTGGGCGGAAGAGCGTGATATTGCACAAGACAACGTCATCCGTGATGTTCTCTCACACCATGGCTTTGATCCGTCTTTGGCGGAAAGCGGTTTGTTGAAGGGGGCTGAACAATACGCGGCGAATTTGGAAGAGGCCGTGAAAGTTGGGGTATTTGGGGCCCCCTTCTATGTTGTGGGGGAGGAGCTTTTCTGGGGCCAAGATCGATTGAATGACCTGGACGATCATCTTGCGCAGATCATATAGATCAAACGGTATCAATCTCTGCCAAACAGCCCACCGCCCAAACGTTCTTGAATGGTGTCTCTGACGGTGTCGGTTACGGCATCTTCAAGTGTGTCCCGGATCGTCTCGGGCGTCACAGGTGTGTTTGTTCCTAAAGCATCCCCCAATTGTTCGCGGACATTTTGCCGTGCGGCATCTTCTAAACTGCTGAGGTCTTGACCAATCAGGGCTGATAGTTCTGGCTGATACTTCAGGTTATCCCAGGGACCGCTGATCACAATCGGAAGGGTGATCCCACTGCCCCCTTCACTGGGGAAAGCCGTTGGTACAAGCCTATAATTGGTGTTTTGCTCTCCGATATTGACTTGCCCGGACCCTGTGGCGGTTAGAAGGGGGGCATCTAACATCAGGTCATTGTTGCGCATAACACCATTAGAAAGAGTGTAACTTGCTGTGATTCCATTGAAAATGGTCTTTGTCCCTTCACCGCGATAGTTCATATCGAGCGAAAGGATCATGCCTTGAATATCCAAGCCAAGCAGTTCACCCTGACCGATCGATAGATTTCCGTCACCCTCCAGGCTACGCATGAGTGCATCCATTGAATTTCCAACAGCCAGAACATTGACTGTTGCATCGGCTTGTCCCACAAGGCGATCAACATCGGCAACTGCTGTTAAGAAGGGTTCAAGTTGTAAATTGCTCAACGCGATATTCGCCCGCGTCGACAGCCCGTTTCTGGAGTTGACAACAACATCGCCAGATATGGCCCCCCCATAGAGCGAAACGGGATTGAAATTAGCGACCAAGCGCCCTGTATCAAGAGCAACGGTCAGATTTACAGTGTCTAGGTTGACATCCCCAAGATTGATCGGACCAGAACTGAACTTAAGGTCTGCATCAAGCAAACCAAGGGCACTTACATCTATTGTGTCCGTGCTCCATCCATTTGAGCCTGCATCACTTCGGCGCGCTTCTCCGCGCCCACCAAGCGCACTTAAATCAAGCGCATCGGTTTGGAGGTTGGCTGTGATTTTAGGACGCTCATCCTGTAAGATGCCAATGTCCCCGGTCAACTGATTGTCATCGAGTTTTAGAATTATATTCCGTAATTGCAGAGATTGATCTTGGTCTGCAAAAAGCACGTCACTTCGGAGTGAAATAATATCTTTGCCAAATCCTTGGGGAAGTTCGGGGACGCTTTGTCCAAGTGCATTAAAAAGTTGCGCGCGTTCGCTGCTGCTGATGTTGATTTGCCCATCAAACCGAAAAGGGGCATTCGATATAGAGCCGCTCAAACTCAGTGACGTCCCTCCGATCACGGCTGCTATGTCAAGACCGGAAGTCTGACCACCGATAAAATCTAACGCTGTGTCCAGGGTTGCGTCGAAGTCTACAAAAGCAGCATTGTAAAGACCAGTAGCATCCATAATCACACTTTGGGAGATATCCGGCATCCGTAGAACCACATTGAGGTCCTCAAGCCGTTCGACACGTCCTGAAGCATGATCCATAAATGTTATGGAGCCATCTGTTATTTGCCCAAACGCGATACTGAATTCCGGTACCGCATTGGCCGTGTCCTGGGTATTCTCTGAACTGATTAGAGTGTCAGAAGCTGTTGGATATATATCCCAGTTCTGCTCTCCATCCGCAGACGTTTCCAGTAATATGCGCGGGCGCACAAGCTCGAAACGATCGACCTCAATCTTCCCGCCGAGCAATGCTGAAAGGCCAACCCCGACGGCAACACTCTCTGCGCTCACCATCGGGCCTTGATCTGACCAGGGGGCATTGGCAATTGTGATATCTTCGATTTGAATACCGATTTTTGGCCAAACGGTTGGACGAATGTCAGATCCAATGGTGAGCGCGCGCCCGGTTTGGGCTTCAAACTGATCTGTCGCAATCTGCGCAATCCGATCTGTTGGAATAAGAAACAGCGCCCCAACAATGAGTAAGATCAGAACAAAAAAGACCCCAAGAATTCTATAGATCCATTTCATCTTGCGCCCCTTTAATTGCTTTCAGATCGAGTCATTCGTGCCAGATTAAACACTTTGTTTATAGACAAATCGCCCGCGGCACGCCAGATGTGTTTCATGCGCGTTTTGATAATTTGTGCCAGCGTCCTTTTGATGTCGTGTCAGCAGGATAAAACCCTAGAGATGCTGATCCCGCCCGGGACAATTTGGCAGCTTAACACGTTAAATGGAAACAACGTGTCCAGTGAGGCGACACTGACGTTTGCAGCGGCGCGCGTGTCTGGGCGCGGCCCGTGCAACACCTTTAGCGCACAACAAAACCTTCCCTATCCCTGGATTGAAATTGAGCTCATGATCGCAAGCCGCCGTGCGTGTTCAGAGCTGTCCTTTGAACGCGATTATTTCCAGGCTTTACACCAAGCCACCTTGATGGAAGCGCTTGGCAATGTTTTGATATTATCCAACGATGACGGCCCAATTCTGGTGTTCAACCGTGTTGAACAGAACGTGCCAACTGATCCATAAAACGCTTTCGCGCGGATGGAAATTTCTGCCCGCCCAGGTGTGGGGCCACCTTTTTTGTCAAGAAGTAGCCCGTCAGATCAAGCGCCTGTATGGCACCTTGCAGGTCAGCCGCGCCTCCCAATAAGCATTGCGGGAGTGGTAATAAACGGCTGGCCCAGTCCCCTGCCGCAGTTGCACTGACAGCACGTCCCGATTTTGGTGATACATAACGCAGTTCTTCTTTTGCGCCACTGACCACACATCGGCTGAGATCAAGCCCAAAGCCCACAACACGCAAAAGTTCCAGTTCCCAGATCAGATAGGTGGACAGCCAGCCATCGCCCGTGACCAACCGATCGGCAAGTTCTGTTGTCTCGGCTTGAAAATCACCTATGGTTTCTCGTTCTGGTAGCACAAAGCTGCATGTGGCACATAAACTGGCCAAGGCGCTCAGCCGGAGGGGGTCAGACATCAGGCGGGCTGACCGAATTTGAAGTGGCTCAACCACAAAGCTGCCTAAATGTTCAGGCAGACGCGCGCGCCATGTCAAAGAGATTTGATTGCCAGGTTGCAAGACAGGGCTTTGCTTGCGAGAGGCACCACCGCGCACAACGCCCAAATGCCGCCCGTGTTCAGTGGTCAAAACATCAAGAATACGCGCCGTTTCGCCATGTGGGCGTGCGCTTAATATCAATCCGGTGTCCCGCCATTCCATGGGCTGTTTATGCGAACTGTCCGTAAATCAGGCAAGGGTCCGCCCTAATCATAAACATACTTGAAGAGTTATCCTGTGATGTAAATTGCATCGACATTAGGATATTTCTAGCGTCTCAAGAAGGTGGCGGCCTTGCTTGTCTTCTATCTCCAGAATCCAAAGATCGGGATCAAACCTTTTTTGACGGTCTAAGGCGGCATCACAGACGGTTTCAATGTCGTCGACCAGAACGGTCCAAATCTGTTGACCTGTGAGTGCATCAAAGCTCTTTTGAAAAACGGTGGCGGTCCCATCCATGCGACACACTTTGATGAAAATGGCCCCTGCGGTTTCATCGCCCCGTCGCACAACGAAACAGGGAATGCCAATCTGATCGAGCCGCTTGCGGTATGCAGACACCCAGAATGCAGCCGTGATGCGAACCATTAGAGTTTACGATCTTTGATAAAGTCGAGCCCCATTTCAGAATACCGTGCCGCGTCATCCAGCCAATTGGGCCGCACTTTCACTTGCAAAAACAGGTGCACTTTTTGCGCGAGCATCGTTTCAAGCTCCGACCGCGCCGCTTGGGAGATTGTCTTGATGGTCTTGCCACTGTGTCCAAGCACAATGCCCTTATGGCCATCACGTAACACATAGATCACCTGGTCTATACGCACAGAGCCATCTTTGCGCTCTTCCCAGCTTTCCGTCTCGACCGTCAATTGATAGGGCAATTCCTGATGTAATCTGAGAAGCAGTTGCTCCCGCGTGATCTCTGCCGCGATCATGCGCATGGGCAGATCGGCAATTTGATCTTCCGGATAAAGCCAAGGGCCCAAAGGCATTTTGGCGGCAAGCCAGTGGCGTAAATCTGAAATGCCCGCATTGTTTTTGGCGGAGATCATAAACGTCTGGGTAAAGGGGAAAACCTGATTGATCTCCTCTGAGAGCGCTAGCAGAGTTTCCGCTTTCACACGGTCAATTTTATTGATGGCCAAAGCCACCTCTTTATCTTTGGGCAGTTCTTCTTTCAAACGCGCAAGGTTTTCTGCAACACCTTCGGTCAACCCGCGATGCGCCTCGACCATAAAAACCACGATATCGGCATCTGTAACCCCTCCCCAGGCGGCGGCCACCATTGCGCGGTCCAAGCGTCGTTTGGGTTGGAAAAGTCCAGGTGTATCGATCAGGACAATTTGGCTGTTGTCCTCCACACACACGCCACGGATACGGGCCCGCGTCGTTTGAACTTTATGGGTGACAATAGAGATTTTACTGCCGATCAATGCGTTCGTGAGCGTCGATTTGCCCGCATTCGGTTCTCCGAGGAGGACAACAAATCCTGCGCGGGTGTCATTCATCTTGATCTCTAAGACTTTGTAAGAGCAATTTCGCTGCGTTTTGTTCTGCCGCGCGTTTGCTTTTGGCACTCGATACCGCTGTCTCGCCACTGGCCAACTGGACTTGTATTTCAAAACGAGGATCATGATCAGGACCTGTCCGAGACATAAGCACATAGTCCGGTGGTGACATGCCTTGTGCCTGGGCCCACTCCTGAAGGGCGGTCTTGGCGTCTCTGGCATCGTCTTCAACGTGGGTAATATGCTCTGCCCAGTGTTGCAGGATAAAGGCACGTACCGTCTCAAACCCTGTGTCCAGGTAAACAGCAGCGATCAGCGCTTCCATCGCGTCGCCCAGGAGGGCCTGTTTGCGCCGTCCACCACTTTTCATCTCAGAGCGGCCCAGTTTCAAAACCTCTCCCAAATCAAGAGCGCGCGCAACAGCGGCACATGTCTCTTTCCGAACCAGCGCATTGAAACGCGGGGCCAGTTGTCCTTCCGCGGCGTCATGGTCTTCTTCCATCAATGCCTCAGCAATCACCAGGCCCAAGACGCGATCCCCCAGAAATTCCAAGCGCTGGTTGTCCAACCGGGACTCTGACGCAAATGATCCATGTGTCAGGGCTTGTGTCAGCAATGCGGGCTTTGAAAAGGTATAACCAATACGGTTTTGGAAGGCCTGCAACTCCCCCGATAGCTTCATTTTAGTGAATCTTTTTAAAGAAGCGATCTGGTCGCCATGTCCAAAAATAGAGAATACGTCGTCCAGCAGAGCTAAAAATCACCATATCTGCCCGCCCGATGATCTTGTCCTCTGGCACAAATCCAGCACCGCCCCGTGTTTGCGGGACGCGGCTGTCTTGGCTGTTATCGCGGTTGTCGCCCATGAAAAAGTAATGACCTTCTGGCACGCGGAATGCAGGTGTGTTGTCCCCTGGACTGTTGCGGATATTCAAAACAGAATGGGTTGTCTTATTGGGCAAGGTTTCAATAAAGCGTTCTTTGATGCATTCATCACCGAAATTCAGGGGGCCATTTTGGCAACTGGGCAGATTGCGCAGAGATCCTTGTGGTGCATAAATCTCTATGAAATCTTCGGTCTGTTCAAGACCGACAGCTATGTCGTTGAGGTAAATCACCCCGTCTCTTATCTGTATTTTGTCGCCGGGCAAGCCGATGAGACGTTTGATGAAATCCACATTTGTTGTTGGGTGACGGAAGATTACGACATCGCCGCGGTCTGGGCTGCGGGCAAGGATACGTCCCGAAAAGGGACACATCGAAAAGGGGCAGGAATATCGCGAATAGCCATAGGCCATCTTGTTCACAAACAAGAAATCGCCCACCAAAAGGGTGTCTTTCATCGATCCAGAGGGTATCCAAAAAGGTTGGAAAAATAATGTGCGGATCACGCCTGCGATCAGCAACGCGTAGACCACCGTTTTCACGGTTTCAAGAAAGCCCTCTGGTTGTTTTTCAGTTTTTGCCATGCTTTAGGCTCTCCTCAGTGTTGCTAGAGGGGACTGCCCTGAGAGACGGACGATGTCAACCAAGCGGACGTCCCTCAATCACCACAAAAGCTTGAGCCCAAGGATGATCGTCTGTCAGGCTCACATGAACAAACGCTTCATGGTGCGGCGGTGTGATCTCTTGCAACCGTTTGCGTGCCCAGCCTGTGAGATGCATGATAGGTTGACCGGTCTTCAGGTTCGACACCGACATGTCTTTCCAGGCAATGCCCATACGCAAGCCTGTACCAAGGGCTTTGGAGCAGGCTTCTTTAGCGGCCCAACGCTTGGCATAGGTGGCGGCGAGGTTCATGCGCGATTCTGCTTTGTGTTGTTCTGTTTCGGTAAAGACACGGCTGGTGAAGCGGCGGCCAAACCTTTCAAGCGTGCCTTCGATCCGATCAATATTCGCCAAATCAGTGCCGATTCCAATGATCATGATCATACGGCCCTCTGGCAGTTCTTACGCACGTGCGGCCTCCATCAAGTGTCGCATCTTTTTAATGGCGACCTCTAAGCCAACGAATATAGCTTCTCCGATCAAGAAATGCCCGATGTTAAGCTCAACCACCTGTGGCAGGGCCGCTATTTGGGGCACACTTTCATAGGTCAAACCATGACCTGCATGGACCTCAAGCCCAAGGCTGTCCGCCAGACTTGCCATGTCAGAGAGCCGCGCCAATTCCGTTTTGGCCTCCTGCAATTGCCCCTCTGCAATCGCTTCACAATAGGGGCCGACGTGGAGTTCAACGATATCCGCGCCGATTCGGCGGGCGGCTTCGATCTGGGGTTGGTCTGCCGCAACAAACATCGACACCCGAGAGCCAGCCTCTTTCAGAGGGGCAATAAAATGCGCGAGCTGATTTTCGGATCGCGCAACTTCGAGCCCGCCTTCTGTTGTGCGTTCTTCACGCCTTTCTGGCACAAGACAAACCGCATGGGGCGGATGACGCAATGCAATGGCTTGCATTTCCTCTGTGGCTGCCATTTCAAAATTCAAGGGGAGTGTTAGCTCTGTCATCAAGGCTTCAATATCGGCATCGGTGATGTGCCGGCGATCTTCTCGCAGATGGGCCGTGATCCCATCGGCGCCAGACGCCTCGGCTAGCTTTGCGGCGCGGATCGGATCGGGAAGCGTGCCGCCCCTGGCGTTGCGTACTGTTGCAACATGATCGATGTTTACGCCAAGGCGCAGTGGTTTCTTAGACATCTGTCGTTCCATTTGTGGTCTCTTTCTTGCTGACTTTTCGGTGGAGCGCCTCGAGCCTGGCTTTGAGTTTTCCAACCCTGCGCTTTTGGTAGGCTGTGATCAGGGGCAAAGATACATAATAGGCGATCACCCCTGCAATAATACCGGGTATGATCCCCCCAATCGTATAAGGATAGAATACGTCGTCCCAAAAGATGCGTAAATGTGTCCAGTCGCGCGGACTGTCTATGATATAGGCCCAAAGATTCCGAAATAGATCGCGTCCGGCCCAACTGAATTTTGCCACCAAGCCTTCGGTGACCTCGGTGCCTTTTTCGATCCCAAGAATGAAATAGCCTGTTTGCAAAGACACGATCCCAATTGGCACATAGGTCAGAGGATTACCGAAAAAGGTGGCCAATAAAGCGGCCAGAATGTTGCCATTTATAAGTCTTGCAATAATCGCCGACAGAATGAAATGAAGACCATAAAAGGGGGTGAACGTTGTCATCACACCGGCCATAATCCCACGGCTGATGCGATGTGGGCTATCTGGCAGTCGGTTAAGTCTGTGTTTGACGTACTGCGCCGCTCTGGTCCATCCGCCACGTGGCCACAAAGACTCTCTCATGACGCGCCAGAAAGGACGTGGGGTACGGCGTTTAAACACCTCTTATCACTCCAGATTTGTCTATATCATCAGCCTTTGAGTCTGTATTGTGAGCATGATACCTTTCGATACCAGCAACATCTGTATCGGCTTTTAAAGCTGTCATAACCGTATGCAAGTGCCCTTGATCCGAGACGTCCACATCGATCAGAATTCGAAAATAGTCTGGTTTTCTTTGAATGAATTCAAGATCACTAATGTTTGCGCCTTGATCTGCAATCAATGTACAAAGACGCCCCAGAACACCGGCCGCGTTAGAGATCGTCAAATCAATCGTTACAGGATGGCTGGCCATGTGATGTCCAGGTGCCCAGTGTAGATCAATCCAGCGGTCACTTTGATCTTCATAATCGAGCAATCGGGAACATTGTATCGCATGGACCTCAACGCCGTGGCCTTTATGACCAATACCAACGATACGATCGCCTGGCACCGGCTGACAAATGTTGCATCTATTAATACTCCACCCTGGCTGTAGACCAATGATGGCCTGTTGTGGAGACAAGTCATCGGAAGATGTCTGTGAAATGAGATCGGGGTAAATAGCGGTGACCACATCCCGCGCGGATAATGTTGCTGTGCCGATGTCTGCAAGCATTGTTTTGACGGATGCTATGCAGAGTTGTTCTGCCGCCAGTTCAAGAGCTTTATCTGTCGCTTTTTTTCCGACCTGTTCAAACGCAACACGCGCCAGTTCGTAGCCTAATTTGACGTAATTTGCCATTTCATCTTCGCGTAACGCTTTTTTGATGGCCTGTTTCGCGCGCCCCGTTTTAACCATATCGGTCCAGGCTGACTGCGGGCGTTGACCTTCCGCGGTTGTGATTTCTACAGATTGCCCGTTTTTCAATCGTGTCCAAAGCGGCACACGCAAACCATCGACTTTGGCCCCAACGCAACTGTGGCCAATACGGGTATGGATCCTATAGGCAAAATCCAGGGGAGTAGCCCCTTTCGGCAGCTGGATCACATCCCCCTTTGGGGTAAAACAAAAGGTCTTGTCACTCGACATCTCAAGCTTAACGTGTTCAAGAAATTCATCGTAACTGCCTGTGTTGTCAAAATCCTCTGTAACGGACTTCAGCCAGAAAGACGGATCGACGACATGGGGGTTTTCGACGCGCACCCCATCTCGATACGCCCAATGTGCCGCAACGCCACTCTCGGCAACCTCATGCATGCTTTTGGTCCGGATTTGAACTTCGACTTGTTTGCCATCCCGGCCGGAAACGGTCGTGTGGATAGAACTGTAGCCGTTTGATTTTGGCTGACTTATGTAATCTTTGAACCGTCCTGGCACTATTTTCCAACGCTTATGGATGACCCAGAGCGCTTTGTAACATTCTTCCTCGGACTGGGTAATCACACGAAATCCATAAATATCCGACAACCGCGAAAAGCCGATGTTTTTGTCCTGCATCTTACGCCAAATTGAATAGGGACGCTTTGCACGTCCCAACACCTCCGCTTCGATCTCCACTTTTGCCAGTTCGTATTTTATATCTTCGACGATCCGCGCAATCACATCGTCGGCATTGTGTCTCAGTTTGACGAACCGCTTGAGAATAGATTGTCGGGCATCGGGGTTTAAGACCTGAAAGGCAAGGTCCTCAAGCTCATCACGCATCCATTGCATACCCATGCGACCGGCAAGGGGGGCAAAAATATCCATAGTTTCACGCGATTTTTGGACCTGTTTTTGTGCCGGCAAATAACGAATTGTGCGCATGTTGTGGAGGCGGTCGGCCAATTTGACCAAGATCACCCGCAAATCCTCACACATGGCAAAAAGCAATTTACGAAAATTTTCTGCTTGCTTTGCCTCGGTCGAATTGAGATGGAATTCCGTCAGTTTGGTCACGCCGCTGACGAGCTTCGCGATTTCAGTTCCAAATCGCTCTGATATGTCATCAAACGTCACCGGCGTATCTTCTAACGTATCATGCAAAAGTGCTGTTATGATTGTTGCATCGTCAAGCTGCTGATCCGCCAGTTGCCAGGCGACTGCAACGGGATGCAAAAAGTACGGTTCACCAGAGCGGCGTTTTTGCCCCTGGTGCGCCTCCATAGCGTAATCGTATGCCTGAGTTATAAGGGCAATATTGGATTTCGGATTATAGGTTTTGACTTTGGCGACGAGGTCTGTCGCGGAAATCATATCTTGTTTAGCCTTCGACTATTTCATATCTTGCGCTTCCATCAACGCACGTAGCAGTTTTTCTTCTGACATGTCATCTTCTGCCGGTGCGTCACGTTCAACGCGCTGCAAAAGTTCCATTGCATCTTCCTCAGGTTCATCGACTTCGATTTGTGTTTGGTTGGCCTCTATCATACGTTCGCGCAGCGCATCGGCCTGTTGTGTTTCTTCAGCAATTTCACGGAGAGCAACAACAGGATTTTTATCGTTGTCCCGGTCCACGCTCACAGGGCTGCCCGTGCCTATTTCGCGGGCGCGGTGTGCAGCAAGCATCACCAACTCAAAACGGTTTGGAACTTTATCAACGCAGTCTTCAACGGTTACGCGTGCCATGTTTCATCCTCAATGCTGTCCAGTCTTTGTATTTACAGGGCTAAAGAATAGATATCAAGGTTATTTAAACAGACGATTTGACTATTCAGGGCTAAGGCGTGCGTGCAAAAACGTGCACAAAAATATGTCACCACCTTCAAGGGGTGTGCCGGAAATGAAGGGTTCACGGTCGCTGATACACTTTGCCTGCACGTGCAAAACACCTATGATGCGCCTTAAAGGGAGAAGGTAATGTCGGATCAGATTACGTTTGAGCTGGATGGCACAGAGATCACCGTGCCAAAAGGCACAACGATTTGGCAGGCAGCACATGACCAAGATTTGATCATTCCGCATCTGTGTCACAAACCGAAGCCTGGTTACCGCCCCGACGGAAACTGTCGTGCCTGTATGGTGGAGATTGAGGGGGAGCGCGGATTGGCTGCCTCCTGCATTCGGGACGTTCTGCCGGGCATGCGGGTGCGCACAAACTCGGCGCGCGCCTTGAAAGCACGCGCCATGGTGGTTGAGATGCTCCTCAGCGATACCTGCTTGGACCGCGACCGCTCAAGCCATCTGAGCCAGATGGCCGCTCTGGCCGGTGTTCACGAAAGCCGCTTTCCGCAGCTTGAGCCGGAGCGGATTCCGCTTTTGGACGACAGCCACGTTGCAATGCGCGTCAACCTTGATGCTTGCATTCAATGTGGGCTTTGCGTGCAAGCCTGCCGCGATGTGCAGGTCAATGACGTTATCGGAATGGCAGGCCGCGGCCACGACACGTACCCTGTTTTTGATTTTGCCGATCCAATGGGCCAAAGCACCTGTGTCGCTTGTGGTGAATGCGTTCAAGCCTGTCCAACCGGTGCGCTGATGCCAAGCTCTGTCCTGGATGAGGCTCAAAAAGGAGACCGCGCAGACTACGATCGCTCTGTGGACAGTGTCTGCGCATTTTGTGGGGTCGGATGCCAGGTGAGCTTAAAAATAAAAGACGACAAAATTATCTATGCAGAAGGGATCAATGGCCCCGCCAATGAAGGGCGGCTGTGTGTCAAGGGCCGCTTTGGATTTGACTATATCCACCATCCACATCGACTGACGGCTCCCCTAATTCGTCGCGACGACGCCCCGCCAAAGGGGTTGAATGTTGACCCCGCAGCACTCCACACACATTTTCAAGAAGCCTCTTGGGAGGACGCGTTGTCGGTTGCCGCACAAGGGTTGAAAGGACGCGGCAAAGAAGTGGCCGGGTTTGGCTCGGCCAAATGCACCAATGAAGAGGCCTATCTGTTTCAAAAATTCATACGCCAGGGCTTTGGGCACAACAATGTCGATCATTGCACGCGGCTCTGCCACGCCAGTTCCGTGGCTGCATTGTTGGAAAACGTGGGCTCTGGTGCCGTGACCGCCACTTTTAATGAGATTGAAAATGCAGATGTGGCGATTGTGATCGGGGCAAACCCTGTTGAGAACCATCCCGTTGCCGCCACCTACTTCAAGCAATTTGCCAAACGCGGCGGCAAGCTGATTGTCATGGACCCGCGCGGGCAAGCCTTACGGCATCATGCCACCCATATGCTGCAATTTCGCCCCGGGGCCGATGTGGCCCTGTTGAACGCGATCATGCATGTGATCGTAGAAGAAAATCTCTACGATCAGCAGTATATCACAGCTTACACTGAAAATTGGGAGGCTGAGAAAGCGCATCTGGTGGGCTTCGCACCGGAAAAAATGGCCCCGCTTTGCGGTATTCCTGCAGAAACCCTGCGCGCTGTGGCCCGTGACTTTGCAACGGCCCGCGCGGGGATGATTTTTTGGGGCATGGGGGTGAGCCAGCATATCCATGGCACAGACAACTCTCGCTGTCTCATCTCTCTGGCTTTGATGTGCGGTCACGTGGGCCGCCCGGGAACAGGATTGCACCCGCTGAGGGGGCAAAACAATGTCCAAGGGGCATCGGATGCTGGGCTGATCCCGATGTTTTTGCCCGATTACCAAAGCGTGACCGATGATGACATCCGTGCCAGCTTCACCGAGCGCTGGGGCTCAGGTGACTTTTCCGCCCAAAAAGGCCTGACTGTGACCGAAATCATGGATGCCGTCCATGAGGGTAAAATCAAGGCCATGTACATTTTAGGCGAAAACCCTGCGATGTCGGATCCCGATGTCGCCCATGCCCGCGCGGCGCTGGCCAAGCTCGACCATCTTGTGGTGCAGGACATCTTTTTGACCGAAACAGCCAATTACGCCGATGTTATTTTTCCCGCCTCCGCCCTTTATGAAAAATCTGGGACTGTATCGAATACCAACCGCCAGGTTCAGATGGTGCGTCCTGCCGTCCCTCCCCCGGGGGAGGCACGCGAAGACTGGCGCATTATTACGGATCTGGCTCAGGCCTGTGGTCTTGCCTGGAGTTACACACACCCTTCGGAAATCTATGCTGAAATGGCGCAAGGAATGCCAAGCCTCGATCACATCA
>CAWUJT010000006.1:0-53100 GCA_963922715.1 uncultured Thalassobacter sp. | reverse complement strand
CAATACAAAGGTAACTCCAATACTTGATAAAATGCCTTTGGGTTCGACAGGTAGTCCACTGCTTGTTCCCTCATAGTCCGTGGCCACAGCAAAGGGCTCATCAATGATGATTGCAGCGGACAATGTCTCGCTTAAATCACGTTTGTAGGCAAAGCCGACAGACTCGATTGATTTCAAAGGATCACTGTCCAAGCTATCAGATGAAACGCTTGGGTTCAGCGCGCCGTAGCTGAGCTCCACGTAGTTGCCGGTCTCCCCGGTCTCTTCCCATAATGGTCCGAGAAACAAATTCGATCGGTCTAAACCACCTGCAAAGGATGCGGTCGTCGACAATAAAACGGCTGTAAAGCCGAGTGTGACTTTTTTCATATTTTCCTCCCAGTGATGCCTTATTCACAGGCTTAATTTTGCAAAAACTTACCGATATTTCACCTTTATCGTCAAATCTTACGCTACGTCACAAAGCTGTAACAGTATTTTTGACGCAGACTTGCAGCAGGATCAATTTAATTTTTTGTGGTTTTGAGAGATTATATTAAGATAACTTGACGCGAAGATCACTACCCCTCCGGCCAGGACGAAAAGATCAAACGGCTCCTGATAAAGTACGATGCCTACCACGATGATTACAGGCAGGCGCACAAAATCGAAGGGCATCACCAAAGAGGCAGGCGCAATGGACAAGGCCTTCGTCAAGCACAGGTGCGCAAGCAACCCCGCACAGGCGATCACGAAAAGCCCAGGCAGGGTTCGGGCAGAGGGTAAAGCGATGGCACCATCTATGCCTGCACAGACAAGGCCGAAGACGAGTTGCATCAAGGTTAGCCAGAACAGGATGGATGTGATTGTCTCATGCCGTGTCAAAAGGCGTGTATAGACGGCAGAGATGGCAAAGCCAATTGCCGCTAAAGCGGCGCTGAGAAGCCCAAAGCTCGGCGCACCCGTCCAGGGCCTTGTCACAAGCAAGATGCCCAGAAAGCCTATGGCAGCCACAAAAACCCGATCTTGGGTTAGGGGTTCTTTGAGGATGAATGGCGCAATCAAGATCACCCAAATGGGAGAGGTAAATTCCAACGCAAAGACATGGGCCAGCGGGGCAGCGGTCAGGGCAAAAAACCAAAGATTTTGACCTGCGAAATGGCCGATATTGCGGATCAAGTGTAGGCTGAGGTTGTGGTGCGCGACATCTTTCAAAGTGCCTAGGGCATAGGCCACAACGCTCACGATGATCAATCCCACGATGCTGCGGTAGGTCATGATCTCAAAGGTATCGAGCTCAAGGCTCACGGCACGCCCGGCAATCGCCATCACGGTAAACGAAAAGATGGTGCCTAGCATCCAAGTCGCGGCTTTCAAAACCGGAGAGCCCATGGCGTCTAAGCGGTTCCGGGCATGGGAATAGTCACCATGGGTGTTCCCGTCAGAATGGCGCGGGCATCTTGCGACATCAATGCCTGCAAGGGGGCGCTTTGTGTCCGTAGACCGCCGGTATAGGTGCCAAAGGCCGGCAGGATCAGCCGCTGGGTGTCATAAAGGAAACACGGTCGGGTCAAATTACGCCCCTGTAAGGTGACCTGTGCCTTTGGGTGATAATGGCCAGAAACCTCTCCGCTTGTTTTGTTGCCCAATGTGGCCATGTGACGAAAAACAAGCGGGGGTTCATAGAACGTTTCAACATGGGTTCCGGAAAGTTCAATTGGTGTTGGATCGTGATTGCCTGCGATCCATATCCACTGTCGACCGGCTTGAAGACGCGCCAGCCATATTTGATGTGATATCTCCATCGCCTCGATCGAGGCCATATCGTCAAAACTATCACCAAGACAAATAATGATCCGTGCTTGGCTGCGGGCGATATCCGCATCGAGACGGGACAGTGTGTCTTCAATCTCATAGGGGGGGAGCAAAGGCCCCCCAAGGCGGGCCATGCGGTCGGATTTGCCCAAGTGCAAATCAGAGACCGCAAGAAGGTTACGCCCGTGCCACCACAGCGCACCAGAGGGCAAAGCCGTTAGCCGCTCCCCCCCAAATTCAAATGCAAAACCTTCACTTGTGGATCTCATAGTTGGGACATTGTCTGAACATCAGCAGATTGCAAGGGGCGTTATGTGATTGGCGCAAGCCCGGCCTCCTGCATCAAACGACTGGCCTCTTCAGCTAGCAAGCGTTGTTCGCCCAAGCCTTTGACAGGGATCCGTCCAGGTTCAAGGAAGAGAGGTGCGGCAAGGGGTGTGACACTCGACAGTCGGATCGTGTCAATTTGCCCGTCGATCCGGTCAAGCATTTTGGCAATGCGACCAAAATCTACCAACCCACGCATTGCCTCTTCCCGCGTGATTTGCAACATAAGATGGTCAGGGTCGTATCGGCGCAGCGTATCAAACAATATGTCGGAGCTGAACGTCGCTTGGCGTCCGGATTTGCGCAAACCTGGGATGTTGCGTTCAATCAAGCCCGCGATAAGCGCAGCCCCCCGAAAAGTGCGTTTCATAACCTGGTTGCCGTCCAACCATGTCTCAAGACTTTGTTGAATGCCTTGACGATCAAAAAGCAAGGCCGCGTCTTCAACCGGATCTAACCCCCAGATGAGGGTGGCATAATCATTGGCCACAAACCCCATCGGCCCCAAATTGGCCGCTTCCATCCGTTGGGTCAGCAAAAGCCCAAGGGTTTGCTGCGCGTTGATGCCCGCAAATCCATAAACCACAAGGTGCTCACGTGTCTCCCTGGGGAAACTTTCAACCAGCAACCGCCCAGGGCGCGGCAGTTGGGAAACCTGCTTTTGCACTGTTAGCCAGTCGACGATAGAGCTTGGCAACGTTGACCAGTCTTCCCGTGCCATGATGTCAAGAATGCGCTCGGAGAGTTGGAAGGACGTGGAAAATTTATGCCCGTAGTATCCGGCGATCTTAGGCGTCTTGTGGGTATTGCGGGAGACTTCAATCGTCATTTCGTTAAGGCGTTCATAGCGCACGACGTGACCGGCCATCAAAAACGTATCCCCGGGTGTCAGCGTGGCGGCAAATGCTTCTTCAATTTCGCCTAAGGCTGCACCGCCACGGCCACGCCATTTCACCTTGAGCGTTTCAGCTGACAAAATTGTACCGATATTCATGCGAATACGTTGCGCCGTGCGCGGGTCTCTCAAAACCCATGCGCCATCGGGGCGCTTTTTCAACCGTTGCCAGCGATCATACGCGCGCAACGCATAGCCACCTGTGGCGATGAACTCTAAACAGGCCTCAAAAGCCGCACGGGTCAGATCACGGTAGGCGCCACAACGTTTGACCTGGGCATAAAGATCATCGGGGACAATCGGACCGGCACAAGCGAGAAGGAGGATATGCTGACATAATACATCGCGCGGCCCCGGCCCGCGTGGCTCCCCATCCAGGGTATTTTCGTGAACAGCTTCTAACGCAGCATGACATTCCAGGATTTCGAACCGGTTGGCGGGCACCAGGCGCGCTTTTGATGGTGTGTTATAGTTATGGTTTGCGCGGCCAATGCGTTGCACCAAGCGTTTCACATTTTTGGGCGCACCGATCTGCAAGACAAGATCGACATCGCCCCAGTCGATTCCAAGATCGAGGGAACCGGTGCAGACAACCGCCCGTAACTCTCCATTGACCATGGCTGTTTCGACCCTGTGGCGAGCGTCTTTACTGAGTGCGCCGTGATGGATCCCAATCGGCAGATCGTTTTGATTGGCGAGCCACAGATCATGGAAGAACAGTTCCGCTTGCGCCCGTGTATTATGGAAAATCAGGGTGGTGCGGTGGCGCTCTATTTCCTTCAGGACAGATTGAATCGCATAACGCCCCCCGCCACCGGCCCATGGCGGCTCTTGCGCGACTTCCAACATAGCAATATCAGGCGTGGGACCTGGATCGGCTTCCAGAATCTTGCAGCGGTCAGGATGCGGGGCGAGATACGCGCCTATGGCAGCAGGATCATCGACCGTCGCCGACAACCCCACACGACGCATGTTCGGGGCGAGACGTTGTACATGCGAGAGCGCCAGCATGAGTTGATCGCCGCGTTTGCTTTCGGCAAGGGCATGTATTTCATCAATCACAACGCGCCTGAGTCCTGCGAAGATGCGCGGTGCATCTTCGTATGAGATCAAGAGCGCAAGACTTTCAGGCGTTGTGAGGAGGATATGCGGGGGATCTTTGCGTTGGGCTTTGCGGCGTGACTGCGGCGTATCCCCCGTGCGATCCTCAATCCTAATCTGTAGGCCAAGGTCCTCTATGGGGCGGCGGAGATTGCGCTTGATATCAGCGGCCAGTGCCTTGAGCGGCGAGATGTAGAGGGTATGCAGGCCAGAATGCGGCTGTGCCAACAACTCGGCCAAGGTTGGCAAGAAGCCCGCCAGCGTTTTGCCCCCGCCTGTTGGGGCGATCAGAAGTAAAGCGGGCGCACGGGCCTGCGCAACCATCGCGCGCTGGTGGGGATGTGGCACCCATCCACGGGTGTCAAACCACTGATTTAGAGCGTCAGGTAAATCCATATGCTCAAATTAGGCACATCCCGCCGATCAGCAAGTTTGCAGCAGGCTAATGATGTGTTTCCTCAGTGGTCTGCAATAAATCACTGATATACATCACGCGCGCTGTTTCATACCGGATTAGCATTTGGTTAAAGGCAGTGGGCTCAAAAGTCTTGAGCGTTTCAAGATGCTCAAGCGCCTGGTCTTTTTGTTCTATCAGAAAGGGGCGCCCTGTTTGGGTCAGATTATTGATATAGTCCTGACTGTCTTGCAGGTGGATAGTAAGGTCTGTTTCGATGCCTTGATCTTGTAAAGCTCTGGCAAGTTCATCTCTGTGTGATGTGAAGGAGTCTTTGACAGATATATAATCCATCTGCACATAAGAGACGGGCTCTATATTAGATGTGTCTGAAATATGTGGGGGCGCAACATTGTCTTGCGATGTTGGAAAAGCCTCTATGAACATCAGCCCCAGCGCCATCATAACGGCTAAGATACTCACATCGTAGCACAGGCTCTTAATGGTCATAGAGCCTAGATTATTCTCGACTATCATCATTCTGCTCGTTTAATTTTTATTTTTTAATTAAACGAAAATCGAGAAATAAGAAAGAAAATTATTTATAGTGCCCTGAAATAAAGCATATCCCATTTGATGCTGTAGTAGCATAATAGCCGTTTTGTGGCCGTTTAAGACAGCAAGCGGCGGGCAATCACCTGTGCCTGAATTTCTGCTGCACCCTCAAAGATGTTGAGGATACGCGCATCGCACAGAACCCGGCTGATCTGGTACTCTAGGGCGAACCCATTCCCGCCATGGATCTGCAATGCATTGTCGGCCGCACTCCAGGCCACACGGGCGGCCAAAAGCTTTGCCATGCCTGCCTCCATATCGCAGCGGCGCCCATCGTCTTTTTCCCGGGCGGAAAAATAGGTAAGTTGCCGCGCAATCATAATCTCAACAGCCATCATCGCAAGTTTGTTGGCAACGCGCGGGAATGTGATCAGGGCTTTGCCGAATTGCTGTCGATCTTGTGCATATTGCAAGGCAAGATCGAGCGCGTTTTGCGCCACACCAATCGCCCGCGCCGCGGTTTGAATGCGCGCCGCTTCAAACGTCTCCATCAGTTGTTTGAAGCCTTTGCCTTCTTCCCCGCCCAGAAGGTTTTCGCCTTTGACATGAAACCCGTCGAAGGCCAGTTCATATTCCTTCATCCCGCGATATCCCAGCACTTCGATCTCTCCGCCGGTCATGCCGTCGGTTGGGAAGGGTTTATCATTTGTGCCAGGCGTTTTCTCCGCCAAAAACATGCTGAGGCCTTTGTGATCGGTGGTGTTCGGGTCAGTGCGGGCCAGCAGCGTCATAACATGGGTGCGGGTGGCATGGGTGATCCAGGTCTTATTGCCCGTAATCACATAATCGCCGGCGTCATCCTTTTCCGCTCTGGTACGTAAACGCCCCAGATCGGAGCCCGTATTGGGTTCTGTGAAAACCGCCGTGGGCAGAATGTCACCACTTGCAAGACCGGGGAGCCATTTTTCCTTTTGCGCATCCGTGCCGCCACAAAGGATCAATTCCGCCGCAATCTCTGACCGCGTGCCGAGCGAGCCTACACCGATATAGCCACGCGAAAGCTCTTCGGAAACGACACACATGGAGGTTTTGGAAAGCCCCAGGCCACCATGGTCCTCGGGGATTGTGAGGCCAAAGACACCCATTTCCGCCAGTTCGTTGATGATCTCCATCGGGATCAGGTCATCTTTGAGGTGCCAGTCATGGGCATTGGGCGCGATCCGCTCTTTCGTGTAGCGGAAAAATTGTTCCCGGATCATCTCGAATTCTTCATCAAGACCGGTTGCACCAAAGCCTGTGCCGCCCTTTACCTCTTGCATCAAAGCGACAAGTCTGATCCGCGCGGCTTGCGTGTTGCCCGCTTGCGTTAACTGCTGCACGCCGGGCGTCATCAAAATGGCTTGTTCTTGTTGCGAAAGGCCAATGTCTTGTGGGCGCAGCATCTCCCCTTGGTTCATCGGGATGCCACCGTAAATCTGCCAAAGATACTCCCCAAAGGCAATCTGGTGCAAAAGCTGTTCTATCTCTCCAAATGCGCCTGCTGTTTCAAGCGCTTCGGCCCAATGCTGCAGATGCCGCAAGGCCTCGGCATATGTTGCAAGCCATGCTAAGCCGTGGGTTGCGGTCTGCTCTGCCTCTATTAAGGCATTTGAAACCTGCCCGTTTTTACTGACCTGATCTTGTACCTTTTCCTTAGCCACCGCCAAAAGAGCATCCGCGGCTTGAACCGCATCCGCTGTAAGATGAAGGAGGTTCGGCAAGAGAATATCGGGCGCATCAGCATTGTCGCGAGGCATTGAATCTTCCTTTCTGAACTCTGTAACCTCCTACGCATTTCGCTATTGCAGCGCAATATAATTCTGCATCTTTCGACTTTTTTGAACGAATAAAACAATGACAGATGCCTTGTTCAACTGCACGCAAAGGCTTAGCAGATGTGGCATAAGGGGAGCGTGTGGTGATGGATCCATCTCTTTGGGCTGCGGCATTTTGCGTGGCGTTTTTGGCCGGATTGATCAAGGGCATGGTTGGATTTGCCATGCCTATGATCATGATTTCTGGCCTGTCTATTTTCTTGCCGGCCGATATGGCTTTGGCGGGGCTTATTGGCGCGACGGTGGTCACCAATGTGGCGCAAGCACTGCGGCAGGGTGTGCAAGCTGCCTGGCAGTCCGTGAAGAAATTCCGCCGCTTTCTGAGTATTGTCATGATTGGTATTCTTCTTGCGGCCCAAATTGTGCCTTACATGCCGGTGCGCGCCTTTTACTTTGTTCTTGGCTGTGTCGTGACTGTATTTGGTCTGATCCAACTGTTTGGATGGCGCTTACAGGCCAGCCCCCAAAATCGCGGCCGCATTGAGCTTGTGATGAGCGTTCTGGCCGGTCTGATCGGCGGCGTTTCTGGAATTTGGGGGCCACCAACCCTGGCCTATCTTCTAACACTTGATTTGCCAAAGCAGGAATTTGTGCGTGTTCAAGGGGTTGTCTATGGGCTTGGGGCCGTTGTGCTTGCCCTTGGGCATTTGCTTTCAGGGGTATTGAACGCTGTCACAATCCCTTTTTCCGCAGCCCTTATTGTTCCAGCCTTCGCTGGCCTCTGGCTTGGGTTCAAACTGCAAGACCGATTACACCGTGAGCGGTTTATCACGATAACATTGGTCGTTTTGATATTATCAGGTTTGAATTTGCTGAGACGTGCGGTGTTCTAAATTTGCCCCTTAGGACATGGGCATGGCGTCAAAACATATCTCATTGACAAGGGGATGCGACCCGGGCGGGCCGACCTGAAATGTTACGGACCACATCGTCTCTCCGTCGACTTCCAAAGAACGTGTCCATGTCCCGTGCACGCGCTCATAGTCGAATTCGAAAATCCAGCTTGTGCCCTGGATTTGTCCAGGGACAAGATCAACGGAATGGGTTTGGCGTGTGACACCCGCCACCCCCATGGGCGGATGTTCAAGCACCATCACACCTTGGCTTACTTCAAACTCTTCTGGGACTGCAAAGGTAATGCCAAAAGACAGTAAATGATCTGCCGGAATATCTGTTCCGAGGACATCATAAGGTCTAAGGGGACGGCCTTCTCTGATCCAGCCAAGCTCTGTTCCGGGCGCTTCCATACGGGCACCTTCTGGTTCTTCTGGACAATGCATGCCGACCGCAACGACCTCAAACCCAGCGGCGAAACTTGGCATCGGCAGACAAAGCAAAAGCAAACAAAAATTTAGCGGTCGCATCAATTTAGAACTTTTCCCAATTTTGCAGCAGTATAATCGTAAAAATGGTCTTTTTAAGGTTTTTACATACTCGTTTCGACATATCAGCCCAGAGCACAGGCTTTCACGTCATCGTCGATATAGGGAAGATATTGCGCAAAATTATCTGCAAACATGCTCACCAATTTTGCAGCCTGCGCATCATAGGCCTCAGGATCATCCCATGTCTGACGTGGATCAAGAAGCTTTTCTGCCACGCCTGGGCAAGAGCGGGGCACCTCAAAGCCAAAATGAGGATCCTTGCGAAAGGCACTCTGCGACAGAGCGCCGCTCAGAGCCCCCGCCAGAAGGGCGCGGGTGGCCTGGATTGGCATTCTCTGACCCGTGCCGTATGCTCCCCCAGTCCAGCCTGTATTCACCAACCAGCAAGATGATCCATACATCGCGATTTTTTCGCGCAGAAGATTTCCGTAAACCTCTGGCCTGCGTGGCATAAACGGGGCACCAAAACAGGTCGAGAACGTGGGCTCTGGCTCGGTAACACCACGTTCCGTACCTGCGACTTTGGAGGTGAAGCCAGAGAGGAAATGATACATCGCTTGTGCCGGTGAAAGTCGCGCAATTGGGGGCAGTACGCCAAAGGCATCACAGGTGAGCATCACAATGTGTTTCGGGTGCCCACCCAGGCCCGTGCTTGATGCATTTGAGATATGTTCCAAAGGATATGCGCACCGCATGTTTGGCGTGAGACTGTCATCGTCGAAGTCAAGAGCGAACGTTTCGGGATCGAACACCATGTTTTCAATAACGGTTCCAAATTTGGAAGTGGTGGCATAGATCTTGGGTTCCGCTTTTTCCGACAGATTTATGGTTTTCGCGTAACACCCACCTTCAAAGTTGAATATCCCATGATCCGACCATCCATGTTCGTCATCCCCGATCAATGTCCGTTTTGGGTCGGCCGACAGGGTCGTTTTGCCGGTGCCCGACAAACCAAAGAAAATGGCGCTCTCATCAGGATCATCGGGCGCATGATTGGCCGAGCAGTGCATCGGCATGATACCTTTTTCTGGAAGGATATAATTGAGCAGCGTAAAGATAGACTTCTTATTTTCTCCGGCGTATTCTGTTCCTCCGATGAGGATTAATTTCGCATCAAAATTCATCGCGATAATTGTCTCAGACCGGCATCCGTGTCGCGCAGGATCGGCGCGAAAACTGGGGACGTTTATGACCGTAAACTCAGGTGTGAAACTTTCAAGCGCGGCCCGTGAGGGACGCCTCATGAGGTGGCGAATGAACAGCCCATGCCATGCGAGTTCCGTGACAAAACGCACATTGATCCGATGCTTTGTGTTGGCGCCGGCGTAAAGGTCTTGAACAAAAACATCCTTCTGCTTGATATGTGCCAGCATGTCCTGTTTTAGGACTTCAAAAGCTGCGGGTTGCATCGCTGTATTGTTGTCCCACCAAACATGCGCTGCGACAGATTTGGTTTTGACAATATGCTTATCTTTTGGAGATCTGCCTGTGAATTTTCCCGTATTGACTAGGAGTGCCCCACCCTGTCCCAGTGAGCCTTCATTCCGCTTTAGTGACGCTTCGATCAAAGCTGGTTCAAGCAGATTGTAATGAATGCCGCCCAATCCAACAATTCCTTGACACTCAAGTGTTTGGCTTGAGTTCACACGTCCGCATATCATCAATACTCCCCCCTCAGTTCCCATGATGTCTGTAAATTAGTCTCAGACTGTGCACTGCCCTTACATAAAACTTAGGTGTAATAACAGAACAGTATTGAGCTTTTTGCGCAATCAGACGCACTTTATGTGCTTTTATGTCCTTAAAATTCATTTTTGGAAATAATTATTAGTGTGTCTTAAGACTTTACAGTTGATTCTCGCATTAAAATTCGTGAGAATATGTAAAAAATAAGGCATTACGAGCGGATAAGGATAAAAAATGTCTAGAATAGCTTTGGTTGACGACGACAGAAATATTTTAACATCAGTCTCTATGACACTAGAATCGGAAGGTTTTGAAGTCGAAACATACAATGATGGACAATCCGCCTTAGACGCTTTTACACGTCGTATGCCAGAGTTGGCAGTGCTCGACATAAAAATGCCACGCATGGATGGAATGGATCTTTTACAGCGTTTACGTCAAACATCTAGCGTTCCTGTTATTTTTCTTACTTCAAAAGACGATGAAATTGACGAGGTTCTTGGCTTGCGCATGGGGGCAGATGATTATGTCCGTAAGCCATTTTCACAGCGCCTTCTGGTCGAGCGTATTCGCGCTATTTTACGTCGGCAAGAGGCAATAGCATCAGATGAGACCGATACACCACAAGAAGCACAAGTTATTTTACGCGGGCATCTTGAAATGGATCCGCTACGGCATGCTGTGAAGTGGAAAGGTAAAGAAGTTTCTTTAACTGTGACAGAATTCCTTTTGTTACAAGCTCTCGCCCAGCGCCCTGGTTTCGTTAAAACACGTGATCAGCTTATGGACGTGGCTTATGACGATCAAGTTTATGTTGATGACAGAACAATTGATAGCCATATCAAAAGATTGCGTAAGAAAATGCGCGCTGCAGACGACGAATTTTCGGCAATCGAAACACTTTATGGAATTGGATATCGGTATAACGAGGAATGACAGTTGTCTCTGACATGAGTGGAACTCAAATGGACGCCCATGATCGGCCCCATAGAAATAAGGGCGCGACTGTTGTATTAGGTGAAGACTGGGATAAACCTGCTGGCGCAGTTGAACAGGAATTGGCCAGCGCAAGAACGCGCAGAGGACTTCTGTCTCTTAAAAGCTCCCCTTTGGCGCGGAAAATAATTTTATTTAACCTTCTTGCGATTTTGGTGCTTGTATCGGGCGTTCTTTTTTTAAATCCTGCCCGCGATAGCTTACTTGTTCAGCGCGAAAGAGGTCTCGTAATCGAGTCCCAACTCATAGCGGACGCATTTGAACTCTCACTTCAAAACTCTGGTGTCGAAACGCCAAACTTTACACAGGTTCTCGACTTGATAACTTTGCCCAAGGGCGTCGAAATTCGTGTTTTTGACAACAATGGTGACCTTATTGCGCAGGCACGCGGTAACACAGAAGATATTTCGAATGTCCGCGGTTTAACCGAAGTGCACGATCAAACAACGTCTATTACGAATGTTCTGAATTGGATTTGGAGTAAGATTGCCGGGTTGCGCAATAACACTGACACTATTTTTCGCGCTGTAGGCAATGATGAAATCGCTTTTGCCATGGTTGATGAGATCAATGCCGGGGAAACCCTCGTTCGTGCGCAGCAAAGCGATCACGGGGCTGTGTATACAGTCGTCACGCCAATTCAGCAAGATGACATAACAATAGCTCTGATTGCAGTCACATCAGCCGCAGGTGAAATAGACGCATTGGTGAGAACCGAACGTGAACAAGTTTTGCAAATGTTTGTTATTGCACTCGTGGTCTCGATTTTTTTAAGTCTTGTTTTGGCATCAACAATTGCTAACCCACTTTCAGATTTATCCGCTGCCGCAGAACTTGGGCGTGACAAACATGCCAGGAAAATGAGTCCACAACGGGTGCGTATTCCGGATTTGACGGCACGCCCAGACGAAATTGGACGTCTTTCAAGTGCTTTACGGGGTATGGTGGCAGCGCTCTACGATAGAATAGATTCAAACGAACAGTTTGCCGCCGACGTTGCCCACGAAATCAAGAACCCTCTGGCCAGTCTCCGTTCTGCCGTAGGAACGCTGCGGGTTGCAAAAACGGATGATCAAAGAACAAGACTTCTAGATGTGATTGATCATGATGTGCGCCGCTTAGATCGTTTGGTTTCTGATATTTCAAACGCTTCCCGACTGGACAGCGAGTTGGTAAAAGAAGATGAAGAGGCGTTTGATTTAATCAACATGCTCAAAAATATTGGCACTTATCATGCTCAGGAAGCGCAAGCTTTAGGGATTGACTACATTTCTGATCTTCCTGCAGAGCCCGTCGAGATATTTGGACTAGAGGCACGATTGGCACAGGTTTTTGTCAACTTGGTCAGCAATGCTCTGAGCTTCTGTGAGGAAGGTGATGCAATACGCATGTGGGCACGTAAAAGAGAAAACCGTGTTCTTGTGGTGGTTGAAGATACGGGTCCCGGCATCCCAGAGCAGGCTTTGACAAAAGTGTTCAATCGGTTTTATTCCGAGCGCCCTGAAAAGCAATTTGGAAACCATTCCGGTCTTGGTCTTGCAATCTCTAAACAAATCGTTGAGGCGCATGGCGGCGTTATATGGGCCGAGAACATACGCCCAACAGATGCAGATATCACATCTAGCCCACTTGGGGCGCGATTTGTTGTAGGATTACCCGTCTGATTGCCGAGCCTCAATCCAAGTCAGTCATGTCACGCAACTGTCGTGTCTGTTTCAGATACGGGTCTTTTAATAACGGGTCCAAGTGGGGCGGGCAAAAGTCGACTCGCGGCTCATATGGTTGCTTTGGGTGCTGAACTTGTTGTCGATGACCTGGTTGTTTTGCGTGCAGCTGACGGAAAACTTTGGGCGGAAGCACCGCCAAACGCTGTGGCTAAAATTGCACTATCGGGTCTAGGGCTGGTGCCTATCGCGCTGCGTCACGGGGCTGTTTGTATTTGTGCAGAACTTACACTTAAGTCTGATGTTACCTTAGAGCGATTGCCCGATCTATTACAAACCACTCATCTTGATTGTACTATACCGCATCTTAAGATGCCTTTTTCAGAAGATTTGGCACCTCTGATATATATATGGTTGCGCGCTTTTAAAGCTGAATAATTCTATTGCGATTTTCCAAACAGAACCACATATTTCAAAAAAGCAATCAGACCATTATCAGATGTCGGAAAAAAGAAGCATCTCAACGCTAACAATGATTCTTATCACTGGACCATCGGGTTCTGGTCGAACGACTGCAATCAATGCATTCGAAGACTTAGGATATGAGGTGATTGACAGTTTACCTTTATCTTTTGTGGAGCGATTGATTGCAGAACCTGCCTTGCGCCCCCTTGCCCTAGGTCTTGCACCGGCAGGACGCGATTATACAACGGCAGGACTGTTAGAGCTTATAGATCGTCTTCAAGAACGCCAAGATATTGACTTGCATATCCTTTATCTCTTTACGGATCGAGATATTCTGGTCAATCGCTTTTCGGAAACGCGCAGGCGGCATCCTATGGCACCAGAAGAGGGGCCGCGCATCGGGATTACTCGTGAACTCGACCTCCTGGGTCCAATACAGGATATCGCCGATAGTGTGGTTGATACAACTGAGACAACAGTGCATGAGTTAAAGGCGCTTATTGGGCATAATTTTTCCTTAACGAGTGAGAGTTCTGTTTCACTCAGCCTTCATAGCTTCAGTTATAAACGTGGAATTCCTCGCGGACTTGATATGGTGTTTGATGTGCGATTTTTAAACAATCCATATTGGATGGCTGACTTGCGGGAAATGACAGGCAAGGATGGCCAAGTCGCAGATTACATCAAAACTGATCTGAGATTTGATGTTTTTTTCTCTAAGCTAAATGAGCTCATGGATATTCTTTTACCGGCCTACTCTGAAGAGGGCAAAGCCTATCTTTCGATTGGTTTTGGGTGTACGGGCGGACGACACAGGTCCGTTTTTATAGCGGAACATCTTGCTGAAATTTTGAAAGATAATGGGCGGCGCGTTACGATACGCCACAGAGAATTGGAGCGCACGGTTCGTTATGATCTGTCGAGAGACAGTGTTTTGGAAGGCTCTTCATGATCGGAATTGTGATCGTTGCGCATGGCGGCCTTGCAAGAGAATATCTTGCAGCCATTGAACATGTTATTGGTAAGCAAAAGGGGGTCTGTACTGTTTCAATTGAAGCTAACTACGATAAAAAAACCAAAGAAGAGGAAATCTGCATCGCTGCCAATTCCGTCGACATAGGCAGTGGAGTTGTTGTTGTGACCGATATGTTTGGTGGATCGCCTTCAAATCTTTCGCTTCCCGCCTGTTTGGTACAAGACCGAGTTATTCTTTATGGCGTCAACCTTCCTGCCCTGCTCAAACTTGCGAAAAGCCGCTCTTATCCGATAGCGGAGGCAGTATCGCGTGCACGTAACGCTGGGCGGCAGTATATCAACAGCTATGATGCCGGACAGACCTGAGCAAATGCCCAAGCGCATTTTGAAAATTGTCAATCAAAAAGGACTGCATGCACGGGCAAGTGCAAAATTCGTTGAATGCGTTGAAAGCTTCAAGGCGACAGCAACAGTGCGAAAAGGCGATCTGGAGGCGGTGGGAGATTCAATCATGGGTCTTTTAATGTTGGCAGCTGCGCAAGGTTGCACTATTGAAGTTGAAACATATGGGCCGGAAGCTAACGCTTTGGCTGATGCATTGGAACGTCTCGTTTCGGATCGATTTGGGGAGCTAAGCTGACATGCAACTCAAGGTGAGGCAATTGTGGTAGATGAGCCGCAAAAATTAATCGGTAATGTTGGTGTAGCAGGGCCGCATCCTGATTATGTTCCCTATGATAAACGCAAACTCAGTTATGCAACCACCTTCACGGATCCTTGGAAGTCCAACACAATCCGAACCATGGAGTGGATGACAGGCAAAATGCGGCTTTTGCGTTTGATTCGAAGATTTGAACGGCAAGGCGTAATACCGGGACAAAAATTCTGGCGGGATGCCCTTGAAGTTATGGGCATAGAGCTGATGACCCCATCCGAGCAACTTACCCAACTTCCAAGATCTGGTCCCCTGATTGTGGTCGCAAACCATCCCCATGGTTTAGTTGATGGGATGATCCTTGCAGAACTGATCGGGCGGGTTAGAACTGACTATAAGATACTCACACGCAGCCTGTTGACGGGCATTCCTGAGATCGCTGAATTCATGATACCTGTGCCGTTTCCGCATGAAGATGACGCCCGCCAGAAAAACTTAGAAATGCGGCAAGCGGCCATGGCCCATCTTAATAACGGTGGTGTCATCGTCCTTTTCCCATCTGGCGCCGTCGCCTCAGCAGAGCGTTTTTTCGGACCGGCTATTGAAAAGGAATGGAACCCTTTTACAGCGAAAATGATCCAGCGTTCTGAGGCGCCTGTGGTGCCCATTTTCTTTCCAGGCCAAAATTCTCGCTGGTATCAAATCGCAAGTCTCACATCGGCGACATTGCGTCAGGGCCTTCTGATTTATGAAGTTGTGAACGCTTTGAACAAACCTCAATCTCCTGTCATACGTCCCCTAATCGACCGGCTGGACATTATACGGTGGAAGGATAATCCACGTGGTTTTGTTGAGTGGCTAAGACTAAAAACTCTTGAAGGATAACACACATCACGATCCCTGACAGATCATTTGATGGCGTCATCTCTATCGTGTTGGAACAGGTGAATCGCCTTGATAATCGTAAAATCCGCGTTTGGTTTTGCGTCCTAGCCATCCGGCTTCGACATATTTTGTCAACAAGGGGCAGGGCCGATATTTTGTATCCGCAAGGCCATCATGTAAAACATTCATAATCGCCAGACAGGTATCGAGCCCGATAAAATCCGCCAGCTCAAGCGGCCCCATTGGGTGGTTGGTCCCAAGACGCATCGCGCTATCAATAGAGGTGACGTTTCCCACACCTTCATAAAGCGTATAGACAGCCTCATTGATCATCGGCATTAAAATTCGATTGACAATAAAGCCTGGAAAGTCTTCCGACATGGCAGTCGTTTTGCCCAACCGCTCCACCACGCCTTTACACGCACTGTAGGTGTCATCGTTGGTTGCAATCCCCCGGATGAGCTCCACAAGTTTCATCGCCGGTACGGGATTCATAAAATGAAATCCCATGAATTTTTCGGGCCTGTCGGTACGAGAGGCCAGGCGCGTGATCGAAATGGATGAGGTATTGGAGGTAAGCAGTGTTGTCGGGCGCAGATGCGGGATAAGGTCACTGAAGATTTTCTGTTTCAATTCTTCCTTCTCGGTGACGGCTTCAATGACCAAGTCGGTTTGTGCAATATCTGGAAGCTGCAGCGTCGTGGTAATCCTGCCTAAAGCGGCCTCTTTCTCAGAGACAGTTATTTTTTCCCGACTGATTTGACGCTCCATATTCTGGTCTATGCGGTCAAGGGCTGATTTAAGTGCATCGTCGCTAACATCATTTATATACACAGTGTACCCTGCGAGCGCACAGACATGGGCAATTCCATTGCCCATCTGTCCAGCGCCGATAATGCCAATCGATTTTATTTCCATGAAAAACTCTTCTTGATCGTGCCCATATGAACAAGACACCCAGTAATTTTAGTTTACCGAGGTATCATGCAAAAATCGAGAACGAACTAGCGTCTTTTCCTTGTTATGATCACATTAAACGACACCCTCCCCACCTCTTTGGTGGTGACTGGGTACACGGGTCGAGTGCGTAAAAAGACTGGGGTACTGGGAGTTGAACGGCTTGGATCAAAACGGTAACCGCGTGCTGTCCATTGTAACAAATCACGTGAGTCCCTAATTCGTTCTTACAGGACAAAATGAGCCAAAACACCGCGTATCTGTTTTGAATAGAACGAGACTATTTTGGGCCCATCCAGTTTTCTTTCAGAAATGTCTGCGTTATAACAGGCAGCTTTAACGTCTCTGTTTGAATGGCCCCAAAGTACTCATGGCTGGCACCGTTCAGAAGATATTGGGCCACAGTTTGTTCGGCCTGCCTGTTTAAAACCTCAGAAATTTTAGTGCCCCAAAAGGCGTAAAGGTCTGTGCCCTTTGGTGTCCTTAGACGAGCGTCCATTTGAAGCCGATAAGGCCGAGCTGCATAGAGTGGGCGTAACAAGCCGTAAAGTCCCGATAAAATGCGCAGATGATCTTACCCGTATTCTCAGATATTCGCATCAAGTCCTGTAACGCCATGTGAATTTGGCCCTGCATTTCACGTGCCAACCCTTCACTCTTTGCTTTAAAATTGGCTGTGTTTTTGCAACATATTTTCTGTGGTTTTCATTCAATTTTGTCGCAGGTGATATAACGACAAGCATAAGCGCTCCGTAGATATAATGTGTCCAAAATTGTGGTGTGGGCTATCGCATCCAAAGATTGGCCCGTTTCAACTGGTTGCGAATTTGTTGCTCTTTTCTGGGAAGGTTATCCCGATCAAACATGTTCCGTATCTTCACGCCTTTGGGTTGATAAATCAACCGTCTGAACGGTTCGTATTCTTTTAATACTTGCTTGATTTTATTCGGTTTTGCGACCTCTTTTAGTACGTTGACAACATAATCGCTTTCACGCGCAAGCAGCAGCGACATCACACGCCAGTGACAGGCGATATCGCCATCAAGCTGTGCATGTGGGCCTTTACGTCCACCGCCAAGACTGGAAATAACCAGGGGCAAAGCGATCTGATCGAGCCAAGGGTAAAGCTCTTGACAAACAAGCGCATTGGGCGGCGTGTTTGCAATTGTCTGGGCATACTCCAGATAACGGGCGCCAAAAGTCTTAGGGCACTTATAAAAGAACCACCCGGCATTGAAGTATAGATACCGTTGCCAATAAAACTCTGGTTGGGCCAAATCCAAAGAGGCTTGAAGATCGAGATCGAAAAGCGCATAAAGTGATCCCCATATATCCGCAAGACTTGGGCCATAAAGGTCAACCTTAGGCCAGGTGTTTTCACGTTTCAGGCTTGCAGTAGGGGCCCCAAAGTCAAAAGGAACTGTTTCAAGGGGACCAGTGATCAGTGTGTCTGTATCGAAAAAAACGAAGGGCTCGCCTTCTGGAAGAACACTCAGAGCTTCGATTTTATTACCATTTGGATAATGCGCGCCAAAAACTTTGTTTTCGAAGGGACAGATGTCCGCACCAAGATCCTTCAGCCGTTCGCAAAGCGGCGTGCTGTCCATGCGCGGGTCCCCTGGCCACAAAGGCCCCGGTTGAGGTTCTGCCACGATAAGTTTTCCAGAAAACCCAGGTGACATGGCCCGCAACGAGGCTGCAAACAGAAGTGCCTCATATTGCAATCGACCTTTTTGACCAATGATAAGGATGTTGAAAGACATACTCAGCCTCAGTTTTCTTGATCCTTTTCACAAATTTGTGTTGAGGTCAAAAACGACATTCAAAAGGACTGTTTAGACTTGTATGGTTTCTCATCATAATGGTGTTTATGTTCAATATGGTCTCAACCCGTCGTCACATTTTATTTGGCTTGGCAGGCCTTCTGGCATCGCCTGCATGGGCAGGTGGGCAAGTCTATTCTTTTGATCCAACCCGGTCTTCCGTACGCTTCAGCTATCTCTTGCTTGGAGAGTGGGCGCATGGGGCTGTCGACATTGATATGGCCAAGACTGTGATTGACCTCAAAAGACTGGATCAATCTTCGATCAATGTAAACTTGGCCGCAAATACGCTACGTGCTGGATTTTTCTTGGCGACCCAAACGCTCAGAGGGCCAGAATTGCTTGACGCCACAACTTTTCCAGCCATCGTTTTTGAGAGTGGCCGCGTCACCCCTACGAACTTTGGGGCGCTGGTGGACGGGCAAATGCAGATCAAAGATATTAAGCGCCGCGAACAGTTTGAAGTGCGCTATCTGAATGTTGTGCCAGAGCCAGGTGATGAAGAGATTGGCCTGCAAGTCACGGGCCAATTAAACCGTCATGCCTATGGCGTATCGGCCTATAGCGGGATTGTCGGCCCAGACGTGGCTTTGCGTATCCGGCTTTATCTTACAAAGGCCATTCAGTAAGCACCACGCAAACGCGCCATAAGATGATCATGGAGGGTTTTACGCTCCTCCGGGGTCAGAAAACGCCCCAGTTCCACTTCACGTTCGCCACCTGTCAGGGTGAGATACTGTTCAACAGGCGTCGGATAGAGGTTTAGGCGTACCCAATAGGGATTGGCGTGCCAGTGTTGAGCTGGGCCACGAGGATTGGCGCGCAAAATTTCGATACGCTCGGGCCAAAGGCGGAGTTCTTCCATCAATGTCCCATCCCGCCAAGAGCGTTTCAACATCAGCCATATCAACGCAAGTGTAGCCAAAACGAATGGCGCCAAACCCCACCACAGCATCGTGCCCACGAAAGCCGTTAGTGGTACAAGCATCAAGACAAATGTCAGGCTGATGAAGGTCACAAAACCTGACCGACTCAACGACTGATGAGGTGTCAGGCGGATGTGCAGCAACGGCTCTGATGCCGAGGCAACCCCGGACTGTGCCGAGGTCGCGCTCCGATCCACAAGAATTTCATAGGGCATTAGCGTTTTGGCGCAGCGTTTCCCGGATGTGTACCAGCGGCCCATTCTGCATGGCTTTGTGGATAATCATGGCTGTGCTTGTCCCACATATCCGGTGTTGGAAGCGTCTCAAACGTATGCTCTGGGGGCGGGTTTGGAAGTGTCCACTCCAGCGTATCCGCGTGTTCCCCCCAATAAGCTTCCTCTTCCACCTTGCGACCTGCCAGAAGTGTATAAGCCACGATCCCAATGAAAAACAGGAACGAGGCAAAGCTCAGGAATGCCCCCCAAGAACTGACCGCGTTCCAATATGCAAATGCCTCTGGGTAATCAATGTAGCGTCGTGGCATACCTTGGCGGCCCAGAAAGTGCTGTGGGAAAAATGTGATATTGGCGCCAATGAAGAAGGTCCAGAAATGCAGCTTACCGGCCCATTCGGGATATTGACGTCCCGACATCTTTCCAATCCAATAATAGATCCCCGCAAAGATCCCAAAGACAGCCCCAAGGGACATCACATAGTGGAAGTGCGCCACGACATAATAGCTGTCATGGTAGAGCCGGTCCACGCCCGCTTGGCTGAGCACAATCCCGGTGACCCCGCCCACAGTGAATAGGAACAGAAAGCCAAAGGCAAACAGCATCGGCGTTTTGAACTCGACCGAACCACCCCACATCGTTGCAATCCAAGAGAAGATTTTAACCCCTGTCGGCACCGCAATGATCATGGTGGCGATCATGAAATAGGCCTGTTGGGTCAGGCTCATCCCCACAGTATACATGTGGTGCGCCCAGACCACAAAGCCGAGCGCGCCAATCGCCACCATCGCATAAACCATCGGTAGGTAACCGAAGATCGGTTTTTTCGAAAACGTGCTAACCACATGGCTGATGATCCCAAAAGCGGGCAGAATGACGATGTAAACCTCAGGATGCCCAAAGAACCACAAAATGTGTTGATAGAGCACTGGATCGCCGCCACCTGCGGGGTCGAAAAACGTCGTTCCGAAATTCCGATCTGTCAGCAACATGGTGATAGCCCCGGCAAGCACCGGCAGTGCGAGCAAGATTAACCAGGCTGTCACAAAGATGGACCAGGCAAAAAGCGGTACCTTGTGCAATGTCATGCCGGGGGCACGCATATTCAGGAAAGTGGTGATGATATTGATCGCTCCGAGGATCGAAGATGCCCCCGAGACGTGCACAGCGAAAATCGCCAGATCCATCGACCATCCGCCTTCATTTGTGGAGAGTGGTGGATACAGAACCCAACCAACGCCCGATCCCGATTGACCGTTTCCGCCTGGGGCCAGAACAGACGCAACCGCCAAAGATGTCCCCATGACAAAAAGCCAAAAGCTCAGGTTGTTGAGCCTTGGGAAGGCCATATCGGGGGCGCCAATGTGCAGCGGCATAAAGTAGTTCCCGAAACCCCCAAAGAGTGCCGGGATCACCACGAAAAACATCATCAAAATACCGTGACCCGTGATCAGCACGTTCCACAGGTGTCCGTTCGGCGTACACTCATTAACCGCAGCGGGGGTGAGGCGTGCGCCCTCCAGGCACATATATTGCACGCCAGGGTCCATCAGCTCCATCCGCATGTAGACGGTGAAAGCCACGGATATGAATCCGGCAATGCCTGAGACGATCAGGTAGAGAATCCCGATGTCTTTGTGATTTGTGGACATAAACCACCGGGTGAAGAACCCTGGTTTGGCATGTTCTCCATGCCCATGAACGGCGGCGTCGGCCATAAAAGTCTCCCATAATCTGGTCGTTACTTCTCAGATGCGTCACCACTGGGAATAAACGCACCTCATATTCAATCTGCAGAATACTTATCGCTCATCCACTCCAAGAGCAACGCTTTCTCGTCTGTTTCGGGTGCAATATTGTGTCGCAGTCTTCCGGATTTATCTTCAAAGCTCAGCAAACGCCTGCGCATATGTTTCTGCTAAGGCGGCATCAACGTCAGCCAAAGTCACGGGACGCCCAAGGTCCACCAAGCTGGTCACACCGTGTCCTTTGATCCCACAGGGTATGATACCCGCGAAGTGGTGCAACTCCGGCTCTACATTGATGGCCAGCCCATGAAAGCTCACCCAGTGGCGCATCTGAATCCCAATCGCGGCGATTTTGTCTTCACGTGGTTCGCCATTGGCCAGGGCTGGCTTGTCGGGGCGTTCCACCCAAACGCCAACCCGGTCTGGCCGTATCAGCCCGGTCACATTGAACTGTGCAAGTGCGGTAATAACCCACCCTTCGAGCGCTTGAACAAAACGGCGCAGATCACGGCCTCTGCGCCCGACATCAAGCATCACGTAAACCACACGCTGACCGGGGCCATGGTAGGTGTATTGTCCCCCACGATGAACGGGATAGACTGGAAATCGGGTGGGCCAGAGTAAGTCTTCTGGCTTGGCCGAGGTGCCAGCGGTGTAAAGAGGTGGATGTTCCACCAGCCAAATCGCCTCTGTCGCGCGGCCGGCACGAATGTCGGCCACCCGCTGTTCCATCGCGGCCAATGCAGCTGGGTAGTCCACAAGCGGTTTCGAGGTGATCCATTCAACCATGTTGGGTTCCAACTAATTTAAACCTGACATGGTCAGAGAAACACGGACTTTGTCAATGTTTTGAAAGTTATGATTTAGGCTTGAGATTATTCTGCCCTTGGTCTAAGGCCAGCTTACCCAATTTAAGAGCGGTCGTGGCGGAATTGGTAGACGCGCAGCGTTGAGGTCGCTGTGGGGTAACTCCCGTGGAAGTTCGAGTCTTCTCGACCGCACCAATCGAATGATAAAAAATGATGTCGTAAATGTTCCTGAGCGATTTTGACGAATGGTAAAAGTTCATCCAGAAGGCGCACGCGAAACAGCCCAAGGCGTGATTAGAACAGAAGCACAAGCTCTACTGCGTCTTGCACAAGATTTGCCTCAGGATTTCAATGTCGTCATCAATTTAATGGCGGATTTAAAGGGCCGGGTGATCGTCTCGGGCATGGGAAAATCTGGCCATATTGGACGCAAGATTGCCGCGACACTGGCCTCAACCGGAACGCCGGCACAATTTGTTCATCCAGGCGAGGCCTCCCACGGCGACTTGGGCATGATCACACAAAATGATGTTGTTTTCCTGGTCTCAAACTCAGGCGAAACAGCCGAACTTAAGGATATTTTGGCCTACACACGGCGATTTGATGTGTCTTTGGTCGCCGTCAGCAAAGTGGCTGATAGCACATTGATGAAGGCAGCGGACTATCGCCTCCTATTGCCGGATCATTCAGAGGCGTGCGGATTAGGGATGGTGCCCACAACCTCAACAACCCTTACGCTTGCTTTGGGGGATGCGCTTGCTGTGGCGTTGCTAAAGCGTCGCAATTTCCGGGCCGAGGATTTCGCAGTCTTGCATCCCGGGGGCAAGCTTGGGGCGCAGATGGCACAAGTGCATACCCTCATGCATACGGGTGTTTCTTTGCCAATCGTACAAGTCGATACCCCCATGAGTGACGTTCTGGTAGAGATGAGCGCCAAGGGATTTGGCGTGGCCATCGTTTTAAACCATGATGCCCTGGTGGGGATCGTCACGGATGGTGACCTGCGGCGGAATATGGAGCATCTGATGGCACGTACGGCTGGCGAAGTGGCCAGTTTAAATCCAATCAGTGTTACGCCCGACACTCTGGCAGCTTCTGCGCTTGCGCTCATGCAAAGCCGTAAGATCACCGCTCTTATGGTTTGTGACGAAGACAACAAACCGCAAGGACTGTTAAAACTTCACGATCTTATTCGCGCAAGTGTGGCATGAAAACAGTTCTCATCATTCCTGCGCGTTTTGCCTCCAGTCGCTATCCTGGCAAACCGCTGGCGATGATCCGGCAACCCCAGGGTGGTTCGAAAAGTCTGATCCAGATGACTTGGGAGACCGCGCAAACTGTCCCGGGGCTGAGTGGTGTCTATGTAGCGACCGATGACGACAGCATTGCCAAGGCGGCACAAAGTTTTGGCGCTCTCGTTCTGATGACTTCTTCTCAGTGTAGAAATGGCACTGAGCGCTGCGCCGAGGCTGCGGAAGGGATTGACGCCGATCTTATTGTCAATCTTCAAGGGGATGCCCCTTTGACACCCCCTTGGTTTCTTTCGAGCTTGATCGAGACGATGCGCGAAAGCACCGAGATTGGCGTGGCAACGCCTGTGTTGCGTTGTGACGCGGCCACCTATGCAATGCTCAAGGAAGACCGCGCCATGGGGCGTGTTGGGGGAACCACAGCGGTTTTCGATCGGTCGGGGCATGCGCTCTACTTCTCGAAAGAGGTTATCCCTTTCGTGGCTGATGCGCAGGAAGGGGACCGCGTGCCTGTTTTCCATCATGTGGGTGTTTACGCCTACAGACCGGAAGTTTTGCGCGCTTACAAACACTGGCCGGAAGGTATTTTGGAAGCAAAGGAAGGGTTGGAGCAATTGCGGTTTCTTGAAAATGGTGTGGACGTGGCGTGCGTTGAGGTTGAGGCGCAGGGCCGCGTGTTTTGGGAGTTGAACAACCCGGAAGATGTCGCGCGGATTGAAGCCGCCTTAAAGGAGATGGCACAATGACGAAAGGGGTTGAAACACGCATCGTTGACATTGCCGGAGTGCCCGTTGGCGGGGTGGAGCCTTTTGCGCTGATCGCGGGGCCTTGCCAAATTGAAGACTTGGATCACGCCCGTATGATGGCAGAGAAAATTGCCGCTGCCTGTGCGCCCACGGGCACACGCTTCATCTACAAATCGAGCTATGATAAGGCCAATCGTTCCTCCCTCGGCTCGGCGCGCGGGGCGGGGCTAGACGAAGGCTTGCGGGTCTTGCAAGCCATCCGGGCCGAATTTGGCTGTCCGGTTTTGACGGATGTGCATCTGCCGGATCATTGTGCCCCTGTCGCAGAAGTTTGCGATGTTCTGCAAATCCCAGCTTTTCTGAGCCGGCAAACCGATCTGTTGTTGGCCGCCGGAGAGACGGGCAAAGCGATCAATGTCAAGAAAGGCCAATTCCTGGCGCCATGGGATATGGTCAATGTGGCCGCGAAAATCGCGGCGACTGGGAATCAGAATATCTTACTGTGTGAGCGCGGCACCTCTTTCGGTTATAACACATTGGTCAATGATTTTCGCGGGCTGCCGGTGATGGCGGCCACAGGCTATCCAGTGGTGTTCGATGCCACCCATTCCGTGCAACAGCCCAGCGGCCAGGGTGCAACATCGGGCGGACAGCGCGAATTTGCGCCGGTCTTGGCACGGGCAGCCTGTGCTGTGGGTGTGGCGGCCCTGTTTATCGAAACGCACCAAGATCCAGACAATGCCCCCTGTGATGGGCCGAACATGATCCCCGTGGAGGAGATGCCCGCTTTAATTGCAGAATTGCGCGCTTTTGATGATCTACGAAAAGGGTACCTTTCGACAGACGCATAGTGTGGTATCAATCGTTCAACGGTATGCGTTGAGAATATCCATCAGATCTTTGTGGCTGTTGGCCTCTGAAATCGGTTTGTCTTTTCGCCACCGCACCATCCGGGGAAAGCGCAAAGCCACGCCCGATTTGTGGCGGCTTGAGGCTTGAATGCCTTCAAAAGCGATTTCAAACACATGCGCGGGCCGCACCCGCCGCACAGGGCCAAAGCGTTCCAGCGTATTTTTACGCACCCAAGCTGTGATCTCACGGAACTCGGCATCTGTCAGGCCCGAATAGGCTTTGGTGAAGGGCACAAGCTCTGTATCTTTCCAAACGGCAAAGGTGTAATCAGTGAACAGATTGGCCCTGCGGCCATGGCCCGCTTGGGCGTAAATCATCACTGCATCGATTGTCAGCGGGTCAAGTTTCCACTTCCACCAATCGCCCTTTTTACGTCCCGCAACATAGGGTGCAGACAGTCGCTTGAGCATCAACCCTTCGGCCCCGATTCCGCGTGCAGTGTCACGAATGGCGGCGCGTTCTTCCCAACGTCCAGAGATGTTTTCAGACAGTCGGATGGGGGCTTGGTCGGCGTTTGTAAGCAAAGCAGCTAGGTGCGCACGGCGCTGGGCAAGCGGGTGTGCGCGGATGTCTTGGCCCTCCTTTTCCAGCAGATCGTAGGCAATCAACTGCACTGGGGCCTCCCGCAGAACGGATTTAGGCACAGTCTTACGTCCGATGCGGCGTTGTAGCTGCGCAAAGGGCAGGGGGGCGTTTGCTGTGTGATCCCAGGCCAGCACTTCGCCATCAATCACCGTGCCATCGGGTATGTAATCCAAAAGCGGGGTGAATTCAGGAAAGCGATCTGTCATTAACTCTTCCCCGCGGGACCAAAGATAAAGCGCATTGCCCCGCCGGATCAGCTGCCCACGGATGCCATCCCATTTCCACTCTGCCAGCCAGTCTTCAGCCGGACCGATCTCAGCAGGGTCCGTTTCGAGGGCGTATGCCAGTTGAAACGGATAGGGCCGGGATAGATCCGCCGTGGGATCGGGGGCCTCAATCAAAGCCTCCCAGGTGATGCGATCAGGCTGCCAGTCTCCCATCAACCGATGGGCCAGTTCTGCTTCTTCCAGCCCCGTGGCTTGCGCCAAGGCGCGTGTCATCAGCTTTTGGCTGACACCCACGCGGAACCCGCCCGTGGTGAGTTTGGCAAACACAAAACGCTCCACCCCCGCCAGAGCGTCCCAAACTGCCCGCATCCGTGCTTTCTTCTCGTCATCGTCCAAAGCCGCGATCTCGCGCAATGTGGTGATCCACTCTGTCAGGCTTTTGGCCTGCGGATGTGTCGGAGGTGGCAGCAACAATGCAATCGTTTCCGCCAAATCCCCCACCACGGCATAGCTTTCCTCAAACAGCCAAAGCGGCAACCCCGCTGTTTCTGTGGCCCATTCCCGCAAACGGTTTGCGGTCACAACACGTTTGGGCCGCCGCCCTGACAAAAGCGCGATGGTCCAAACCTTGTCGTCAGGGGGCGCGTCACGGAAATAAGCGGCCAGCGCATCGGTTTTGGCGCGGGTCGAGGTGGTTTGATCGAGTGCGGTGAAAAGGGCGGCAAACCGTTTCATGGTGTTGGGTCCACATCTTCGACAATATCGAGACTTTCCCCCTCATAAGCTGTTTCAACACTTTGCGCGTCATAGCCCTGTTCGGCCAGATAGCGTTGAAACACAGTGGTATAGCCATGGGTCACGAACACCCGTTCGGCACCTGTGGCTTTGATGGTGTCCAAAAGCCCTGGCCAATCGGCGTGATCGGAGACCACAAAGCCACGATCTGCGGCACGGCGGCGGCGAATGCCGCGCAGTGCCATCCACCCTGAAGCTAAGGCTTCTGAGCGCGGGCCGAATTTCCGCGCCCAAGGCGTGCTCAAAGCGGAAGGCGGGGCCAAAACAAGGGCACCGGGATAGGCTTTGCGGTCAGTCTCGCGCGTCACGGGAATTGTGGTGGGCAAGCCATAGCCTTCGGCACGCAGCACAGCATTGGTGCCCTCAACCGCGCCATGTGTCAGGATTGGGCCTTGGTCTGGTTCCACAAGTGTCAAAAGCCGTTGCGCTTTGCCAAGGGCATAAGCGCCAAGAAGGGCAACTTTCCCCTCAGCTTGGCAGGTGGCCCACCAGGTGCTGATGTCAGATTTCAATTCGGCCATTGACGGCCATGTGAACACCGGCAATCCAAAGGTACACTCGGTGATAAATGTGTGGCATGGCAAGGGCTCAAATGGCTCTGAAAGGCCGTCGTCTAGGGTTTTGTAATCGCCCGAGACAACCCAAACCTCGTCTTTGACCACGACCCTGATTTGGGCGGAGCCTGGAACATGGCCCGCGGGATGAAATGAGACCTGCGCATCTCCGATTTGCAGTTGCGCGCCATAGGGCACGCTTTCGGCAGAGATTGCGCCCAACCTATGCCGCATAACGCCGACGGTGCCTTGTGTGGCTAGATAATGCTGATGGCCGGGGCGCGCATGATCGGCATGCGCATGGGTGATCAGCGCCCGCTCAACCGGTCGCCAAGGATCGATCCAAAAATCCCCTGCAGGACAATAAATGCCCCGGTCGCGAAATGACAGCACCATACCTGTATTCCATATAACCTCGCGGCCCTTTCATGGCCCGATCAGTCATCGGTGAGCAAGAGGATTTCCCCGCTGGCCTCCATTTCTCGGATGCCGGCGATCAATTCTGCCATCGCGGCTTCACCATCCTTGGCGCTAACTTGGCCCAGTTCTTCGATCTCATCGTTGAGCATTTGCGCCTGGCGTTGCGAGATATTCTCCAAGATATGTTCTGTTACGCGCGGCTCCGTGACACGGCCATAAGCCAGCGCTTTCACCAGAAGGGTTGGATTGACCGCACGGGTGATTTTCGGCAAATCACGCACATCAAGGCGTTGCGGGATATTGGCGTAGGTGAAGATCGCTTTGCGGACTTGATCGGCAAACACAGCGTCGGCGGCATCTAAACCATCCAGAACAGCTTCTCGTGTGAGGGCGGGGGCTGCATTCAGAATGGCCCCTACGCGTTCGATAGGACCATTATTGAAGGCCTCGGCCGGTTGTGCATCCAACTGTCGACCTAACGCCATACCGATGCGCGCGACTGTATCAGGCTCAATCTCTCCTGTCTGCGACACGGCATAGGCCATTTGATAGGCGCGTTCGGGCGGGATATGGGTAAGCAGTTCAGCCGCTTTTGCGACAGAGAGTTTAGAGAGCAAAACAGCGCAAACCTCGATGCTTTCCTTCTCCACAATCGGTTGCAGCTTCGCCACGTCTAAACCTGCCAACCGCTCCCACGGGTCGCCTTGGATTTCTGCCCCTGATTCGTCGCGCAAATAATCCGCGACAACAGGGGCGAGATGGCCATTGAGGATAGAAAGCGCGCCAGACAACCCTGGCGGAAAGTGCACCCCGACGTTTTCCAAAGACTGGGTGAATTCGACCAAAATCAAACTCAGCGCGTCTTTGTTCACAATCCGCAAATCGGCCATTTCCCGCGCGAGGCGCTCTTGCATATGTCCAGGCAAAAGCGCGATGCCCGGATCGGTGCCTTCAGACAACAAGATACGTACGATGACAGCCGCTTTTTGCTGCCGTGTCATACGTTTGCGATAACTGCTCGGCGGGGGGATCGTCTCATCCAGAATGGTTTTGGCCCTTTGCGTGATCAAATTCAGATGCCTCAAAATGGCACACAGGGACTTTCAAGAGGTTTAACCGCAAAGCCTGCAATCGCTTCAAATCGTTCAAATCTGATTTAAAGGCTGTCTGTTGTGGCCGGTACTTGCGGGCGTTGGTTTTGCCGCTTACCACTCATGCTTAATAACCATGTCAAAAGCACTGCGGCGCAAAGGACAAACCATGACTGTGTTTCAAAAAATTCTCATCGCCAACCGCGGAGAAATTGCCATCCGTGTGATGCGTGCAGCCAATGAATTGGGCAAGCGCACCGTGGCGGTCTATGCGGAAGAGGATAAGCTGAGTTTGCACCGGTTCAAAGCGGATGAAGCCTATAAGATTGGAGAGGGGCTTGGCCCCGTCGCCGCCTATCTTTCGATTGAGGATATGATCCGTGTGGCCAAAATTAGCGGGGCTGATGCGATCCATCCTGGATATGGCCTGCTTTCAGAAAACCCAGAGTTTGTCGAGGCCTGCCAGGCGAATGACATCACGTTTATTGGACCCCGGGCTGAGACCATGCGCGCACTTGGCGACAAAGCCTCTGCCCGCCAGGTGGCGATTGCTGCCGGTGTGCCTGTGATCCCGGCGACAGATGTGTTGGGCGATGACCTCTCTAAGATCAGGGCAGACGCGGCAGAGATTGGCTATCCTTTGATGCTGAAGGCCTCATGGGGTGGGGGTGGGCGCGGGATGCGTCCCATCTTCTCGGAGGAGGAACTGGAAGAAAAGGTTTTGGAAGGCCGCCGCGAGGCAGAGGCGGCATTTGGCAATGGTGAAGGGTATCTGGAAAAAATGATCGCCCGCGCGCGCCATGTGGAGGTGCAGATCCTTGGTGACAAGGCGGGCAATATTTACCATCTGTGGGAGCGTGACTGCTCTGTGCAGCGGCGCAACCAAAAGGTGGTGGAGCGCGCGCCTGCCCCTTATCTGAGCCAAGATCAACGTGAGACGCTATGCGCTTTGGGTAAGAAAATTTGTGCCCATGTGCATTACGAATGTGCGGGGACTGTTGAGTTTCTGATGGATATGGAAACGGACGCCTTTTACTTCATCGAGGTCAACCCGCGCGTACAAGTCGAACATACCGTCACAGAGGAAGTGACAGGGATTGATATTGTCCAAGCGCAGATCAAAATTGCGGAAGGCGCTTCGCTGGCGGAGGCCACGGGACATGCCCACCAAGAGGATGTGACCCTCTCAGGCCATGCGATCCAATGTCGGGTGACGACAGAAGATCCTCAGAACAATTTTATTCCCGATTATGGCCGCATCACAGCGTATCGGGGTGCAACGGGCATGGGCATTCGTCTGGACGGGGGGACAGCCTATTCTGGCGCTGTGATCACACGATACTATGACAGCCTGTTGGAAAAGGTCACCGCCTGGGCACCAACGCCAGAGGCCGCAATTGCCCGGATGGACCGCGCGTTGCGAGAGTTCCGCATCCGTGGGGTGGCGACAAATATCGCCTTTGTTGAAAACTTGCTCAAGCATCCGGATTTTCTAAACTATCAGTATCATACGAAATTCATTGATGAAACAGCTGCTCTGTTTGACTTCAAACCGCGCCGTGATCGCGCGACCAAAATCCTTACCTACATTGCGGATATCACGGTCAACGGCCACCCCGAGACCCAAGACCGCCCCAAGCCTTCGGCTGATTTGCGCGCGGCACGTCCCCCCAAATTGCGCGGCGAGATTCCAACGTATGGGCTCAAACAGCGCCTTGACCAAGAGGGCGCGCAAGCCGTGGCCGATTGGCTCAGTGCGCAGCCACAGCTTTTATTGACCGACACCACGATGCGCGATGGCCATCAATCCCTTTTGGCCACGCGCATGCGTTCGCTCGATATGATCCAGGTGGCTCCAGCTTACGCCGCAAACCTTCCCGCGCTTTTCAGCGTGGAATGCTGGGGGGGCGCAACCTTCGATGTGGCCTATCGGTTCTTGCAAGAGTGCCCCTGGCAGCGCCTGCGCGATCTACGTGCAGCCATGCCGAACCATTTGACGCAAATGTTGCTGCGGGCCTCCAACGGGGTGGGATACACCAATTACCCGGACAATGTCGTGGCAGCCTTTGTCCACCAAGCCGCGGAAACAGGTGTCGACGTCTTTCGCGTTTTTGACAGTTTGAATTGGGTGGACAACATGCGCGTGGCGATGGAGGCGGTGATCGAGACCGGGCGCATCTGTGAAGGGACCATTTGCTACACCGGTGATATTCTCAACCCAGAGCGCGCGAAATATGACTTGGGATATTATGTGACCATGGGCAAAGCCCTACGGGACGCGGGGGCGCATATTCTTGGCCTCAAGGATATGGCGGGGTTGCTGAAACCTGCCTCGGCACGTGTCTTGATCAAAGCCCTGAAAGAGGAGGTCGGCCTGCCGATCCATTTCCACACCCACGATACCTCAGGCATTGCGGGGGCCACGATCTTGGCCGCGGCTGAGGTTGGTGTGGATGCAGCCGATGTGGCGATGGATGCGTTGTCCGGCAATACCTCCCAGCCCACATTCGGCTCTATTGTTGAGGCCTTGCGCCATACAGAGCGTGACACGGGTGTGGACATCACCGCCATTCGTGAAATCTCGGATTACTGGGAAGCGGTGCGGGGCCAATATGCCGCGTTCGAAAGTGGGATGCAGGCCCCCGCCTCAGAAGTGTATTTGCATGAGATGCCAGGCGGGCAGTTCACCAACCTCAAAGCCCAAGCGCGTTCCTTGGGGCTGGAGGAACGGTGGCATGAGGTGGCGCAGATGTATGCGGATGTGAACCAGATGTTTGGTGATATTGTGAAGGTGACGCCAAGCTCAAAGGTTGTGGGCGATATGGCGCTGATGATGGTGAGCCAAGGTCTAAGCCGCGCCGACGTGGAAGACCCAGAAACAGATGTGGCTTTCCCAGAGTCCGTCATCGACATGCTCAAAGGCAATCTGGGCCAGCCCAAAGGCGGCTTTCCACAGGCAATCATCAAGAAGGCTTTGAAAGGGTTAGCCCCAAATCTTGAACGCCCGGGCGCGCACCTGCCACCTGCGGATTTAGCGGCAGAAAAAGACGCCTTGGCGGACGCCGTGCCTGGGGTTGACTTCGATAATGAGGATCTGATGGGCTATGTGATGTATCCCAAGGTGTTTACGGATTATGCCCAACGACACGAAGTTTATGGCCCCGTGCGCACATTGCCCACCGATGTTTTCTTTTATGGCATGGACCCGGGCCAAGAGATTGAGGTGGAGATTGATCCCGGCAAAACCCTTGTGATCCGCTGCCAAGCCCTGGGGGAAACAAACCAAGACGGGGAGGCTAAGGTTTTCTTTGAACTCAACGGTCAGCCCCGCGTCATCCGTGTCCCGGACCGCAAAGTACAAGCGGGTGCTGGGGTGCGCAGAAAGGCAGAGGCTGGCAATCCGAACCACATTGGCGCGCCGATGCCAGGTGTGGTGGCCAGTGTGGCTGTCCAAGTTGGGGCCGAGGTAAAAGCAGGGGATCTGCTGCTGACCATTGAAGCGATGAAGATGGAAACAGGCCTGCACGCCGAACGCGATGCCAAAGTACTCGATGTTCATGTTGGACCTGGGGTCCAGATTGATGCGAAGGATTTATTGGTAGAGCTGTCTTGATGGTATATTATCCGAAAATGACAGATGGAGTGAAAGGATAGTATATGCTACGCACTATAATCATAAGTGTTATGTTAAGTTTTATCGCACCTATTTCGGGAATGGCACAATCTGCCTCAGGCGATCCCACGGTTGATTTTTCTGACGCTGACCAAAGGATGAATGCTGCTATTGAAGACGCAAGATCAACTTTGCCAAAATTTCTAGCCAACGTTGTGAACAAAGAAGGATACTCGCTGCCGCGCACAGCACTCAAAGTATCTTTTCCAATCACATTAGGGACCGCCGGTGAGACGGGCAATGAGATTATTTGGGTATCCCCATTTCTGTTACTAGAGAATGACACGTTTGTTGGTTTATTGGCTAATCAACCAAGTTGGATGGAGGATCTTAACTTAGGGGATGAGGTAAGCTTTAATATGGAACAAATTGAGGATTGGAGTTACACATCCTCTGATGGAAAACTCTATGGCAACTTTACAACCCGTGTGATGCTTCCTCAGCTTTCACAAGAACAACGTTCTGGACTTGAAGACGTTTTATCAAAAGAAGCCGTACCTTTGACATGGTAGTCTTGCTGTTTGCCGTTGGCTAAAATTTCTGTCATCACTCCAGCTTACAAAGCCACAGAGACAATCGGGCGGGCTCTGATGTCTGTTTGTGCCGCCGGGCTCTCCGAAGGGGTGGAGTTGATTGTCGCCTCCGACGATGGTGTGGATTATGCCGATATTCTGCCCGACGTGCCGATGCTCAGATATACGAAAGTCGGCCCTGTCGGTTCTGGTCCCGGCCCTACCCGCAATCGGGCACTGGCGCTGGCCCGTGGCGCGTTTGTTGCGTATCTCGATGCCGATGATACCTGGGCACCGGGGTATCTGACAGCTCTTCTCCCACTAGCCCGCCAGAGCGGCCTTGCTTTCGGGCGCACCCAAGTGTTTGAGGCAGGTCAAATGTTTTGTGTTCTCCCTGATCCAAAGGCCGATACGCTGTCGCTTGAAGATGTGGGGCGCACAGGGGCAAGTTATCATCCTTTGGTGGCGCGGTCGCAAGCCCGCAAGATGCTGAACCGGACCAGTCAAGATGTGCGCCATACGGTTGAGCTTTTGGCCTGCCATGGCGGCCAGGTCCCACTTGGTGACACAGCGTACGAATTGCGGTTGCGGCCTGGCAGCCTCACCACGCCTGAAGATTATAGCGTCCGTGTTGCCCGTGCCTATGCAGAGCATGCGGCGGAATTGGCACAAAGTGATTTGCCCGTCGCCACCCGCCAGCGCGCTGTTGAGGTCTTCCGTCAAAAGGCCAAGTTAAATGCGGCCTATGAAAAAGAGCGCATATCAGGCGAAAGTTTTTATCGCTTTGTGGCGCGTAAAATGGCCGCGCAGATGTGATCCTACTTCCAGCCAAATCTGTTTCAGTCTAGTCCTCATAGGGAAAAGAAAAATCTGGCAGATGGCGGAAGGCTGTCTTCAGTGCATCACCCCAACCGTTTGAGATTTCGGTGAAATAGGGGTCGTCAGGCATAACACGAAACGTGATGCCCGTGCGCAAACTATCCGCTTCATACGCATGCACATCCAGCGGTAAACTGACCGACAGATTGGCTTTGATGGTCGAATCGAAAGAGACATAAAGAAGTTTGATCGCTTCCTCAAAACTCATGCCCGGATCGTAAGCGCGGACAAGAATTGGGCGGCCATATTTTGTTTCTCCAACCTGGAAAAACGGTGTATCAAAGCTTGCTTCAATGAAATTGCCTTCGGGATACATCAAAAACAACCGCGGTGCGCCGTCTCCGATTTGCCCGCCTAAAATCAACGTGGCACTGAAAGCCCCATCGGCATTTTGCCCGTTTTGTGCGTATTCCGATACAACGTCTTTCAAGCAATTGCCCACCAATTGGGCCACTTGGAACATGGAGGGTGCATGCAGAATGCCTGGGTTACGCTCACTTGGGTCTTTACTGCGTTCTTCTAGCAAGCTGATCACGGCCTGTGTGGTGGCCAGATTGCCCGCTGTCAACACTGTGATAGAGCGTTCTCCGGTGACCTCCCAGGTGAACATTTTGCGGAAGGTGGAGATATTATCGACACCAGAATTGGTGCGCGTGTCGGACATAAACACCAGACCACGATCCAGCATAAGACCGACGCAATATGTCATTGTTGCACCTGTAAAGAGACGCTCAGAGCCTCTGTGGCAGTACCAAGGCGAATGCCCAAGATGGGCGCGGCATCCATATAATCGCGTCCCAGTGCAACGCGCGCATATCGCGTGTCTGGGCTGATGCCATTGGAAACATCAAAACCGACCCAGCCTAAATTTTCCGTCCAAATCTCACACCAGGCATGGCTGGCTTCTTGCAGGGTTTGTCCTTCGATCAGAAGATAGCCGCTGACATAACGCGCAGGATAGCCAAGGTTCCGTGCCACGGCAATCATGATATGCGCATGGTCTTGACACACGCCTTGCCCCGCACTCAAGGCTATCTCTGCTGTGGTTTCGGCTGTGGTTTCCCCTTTCGAATACAAGACCGTTTCTTTGATGGCGGCGGCTATGTCATGCAGCCAAGCGATCTCATCCACATGCTCTTGTGTGCTGCGAAATTGCGCGGCAAGCTGCCGAATGCGATTGCCGGCCGCAGTGAGTCGTGTGGGCTGTTTATATAGCCAAAGCGGTGTGAGGCCACGATGGGCGCCGACAATGCCGTTGTAATCTTCTGTTTCAACAATGCCATGGCTGGTGATCTCGATGTTGGTTGCGTCTGGAGTGAGACGCACAAGATCGGTTTTGTTCAAGAAGGGGTCTTCGTAACTGAGTTCATGTGTCCCGCCCGTGATGTGTGACGTCCATTCCACGACAGTTTGACCCTTCCAATCACGCGGACGCAGCCGAAGCCGTTGCAAGGCATAAACCACTGGTGCGCTATAGGTGTATGTGGTGGTGTGATGGATTTCGAGTTTCATAATGTATCACTTGTAAAAGCGGAAATCGGTTTCGATTGTAGCTGCCAACTGCATGTTTTGACTGATAAAGCCGCGAAGAAATTCATGCAAACCATCTTGTAATATCCCTTCGATTGAGGAGGCTTCAAAAGTTTTGCGCATCTCTGCGGCGCGGTTTTGGCTTGGGTAGCGTTCCTCATAAGAGCGTTCAAGCTGCACAAGGTTTTTATGCACCGTCGAAATGCAGAATAGCAAAGAGCGCGGCATCCGTTCATCGAGGATCAAAAACTCCGAGATTTCACGTGAGTCACCCTCACCACTAAAGAGCCACCGAAAAGCTCTTTCTCCTGACACACAGCGCAGGATTACCTCCCACTGAGCATTGTCAATGCTGGAGCCGACAAAAGAGGCGGACGGCAGAAGGATATAATATTTCACATCCAAAATACGTGCGGTGTTATCGGCCCGCTCGATAAAGGTGCCAAGGCGGCAGAAATTATAAATGTCGGTGCGCAACATTGTGCCGTGTAATGCGCCCCGGACAACCGATGTGCGATAGCGGATTGTCGAAAGTGTCTCATGGAGGTTGCGGGCACTTACTGGACGCGCGAGTTTTTCTTTAATCGCCATCCAGCATTCATTTGTGGCTTCCCAGACTTCGGAGGAAAGGGCTGTGCGGACTTCCCGTGCGTTTGAACGGGCCTGGGCGATGGTATTCATAATAGAAGAAGGGTTGTCCGTGTCACGTAGCATGTAGTTAATGACATCGGAGGATGTGTATTCTGTGTGTTTCTCCCGGTAGTCTGCGCCCATTCCGGCCGTTTCAACGATTGACTCCCATTCGTTGGAGCGTGTGAGCGCCATGTGCCACCCCGCCTCCAACAGACGTGCGGTATTTTCAGCGCGCTCCAAAGAGCGGAACATCCAAAACAACCCTCGCGCTGTGCGTCCCAGCATCATCGTTTCACGCCTCCAAAACCCAGGTGTCCTTGGTGCCACCCCCTTGGGACGAGTTCACCACAAGCGAGCCTTTCTTTAACGCCACACGGGTAAGTCCACCGGGCGTGATCTCAACCCGGTTTGGAGAGACCAGAACAAAAGGACGCAAATCCACATGTCGCGGTGCCAGCCCTGCGCGTGTTAAAATTGGTACGGTGGACAGGGCAAGGGTGGGCTGGGCAATGTAATTTTCAGGACGCGTACGCAGTTTCGCCTTGAAAGCCGCAAGCTCTTTTTTGCTGGCGGCTGGCCCCACCAGCATCCCATACCCGCCAGAGCCATGAACCTCTTTCACCACCAATTCGTTGAGATGCTCAAGCACATAAGTCAGCGCCTCTGGCTCTGAACAGCGCCAGGTGGGGACATTTGACAACAGCGGCTTTTCCCCTGTGTAAAACTTTATGATGTCAGGCATGTAAGAATAAAGCGCCTTATCATCGGCAATACCCGTTCCTGGCGCATTGGCCAGCGTGATGCGCCCTGCACGATACACATCCATAATTCCGGCAACACCCAGCAAGCTTTCAGGGTTGAAGGTCAGAGGATCGAGATAAGCGTCATCGATCCGGCGATAGAGCACATCCACGGTTTGAAAGCCCTGAGTCGTGCGCATGGCCACGCAACCCTTTTCGATGCGCAAATCTTGCGCTTCGACAAGCTGTGCGCCCATCTGGTCCGCCAGAAACGCATGTTCAAAATAGGCCGCATTGTGTATCCCGGGGGTCAGTACAGCAATCACAGGCTTGCCGCCGCGATCCCCATTAGGCGCACTTGCCGCAAGTGAACGTCGCAGCAATTGTGGATAGCTCGATACTGGTCGTACATTGATTTGAGAAAACAGCTCGGGGAACATTTGCAGCATCGTTTCGCGGTTTTCCAGCATGTAAGACACGCCCGACGGTGTGCGCACATTATCCTCGAGCACGTAGAATTCATCCTTGCCGGTACGCACCAAATCGACACCCGCAATATGGGTGTAAACGCCGCCAGGTGGGTTGACGCCGATCATCTCGGGCGTGAAGGCGCTGTTTTGCGAAATTAAAGTTTCGGGGATACGGCCGGCGCGCAAAATCTCTTGGCGGTGGTAAATGTCATGCAAGAACGAATTGATGGCGCAGACCCGCTGTGTAATACCACGCTCCAACCGGGCCCACTCTTGCGCAGCAAGGATGCGCGGCACAATATCGAAGGGGATCAACCGTTCCTCCGCATCGGATTGGCCATAGACGTTGAAGGTGATGCCAATGCGCCGAAAAAACGCCTCAGCCTCTTTTGATTTTTGCAACAGACGCTTCATGTCATCGTTCTTGAACCAGTCATAATAGCCCTGATATGGTTCTTGAACGCGATCATCCGCTGTGCGCATTTCATCGAAATAAGACAGTGGTTGTGACATAATGTAGGACTTTCCCTTTACTCGATGAGGTTTTCATGCCTTGGGCCAAAGGTAAAGGTTTTGAGACAACGCGCCCCATCTTGAACACTGACACGCTGATATTTTGGGCAATAAAGCCGGCTTTTCATAGAACCTTTGCCGTGTCAGAGTATAAAACATGCGCCTGACTTGGAACGAAATCCGCGCCCGCGCCGCGCTTTTTGCCGATGACTGGCAACATGCCCGCTATGAAAAGGGCGAAACCCAATCGTTCTATAACGCTTTCTTCACCGTCTTTGGTATCAACCGCCGCCGTGTCGCGCAATACGAGATGTCGGTGGCCCGTACGGGTCGCGCCAAAGGTTTTGTCGATCTGTTCTGGCCCCGCACTTTGATTGTGGAGCAAAAATCCAAAGGCCGTGATCTTTTCCAGGCCGAGCAACAAGCGCTCGACTACCTCAGTGACATCGCGGAACACGAACAGCCGCGATTTATCCTCGTCTCCGACTTCCAAACCTTCAAGTTGACTGATCTGGACACACGCGAGAGTACCGCCTTCGCCTTGGCCGATCTGCCCAAGCATATCGAAAAATTCGGCTTCATGATCGGCGTCACCAAACGCGCCTTCCGTGATCAAGACCCGGTCAACATCAAAGCCGCCGAGTTGGTGGGCCTTCTGCACGACGCCATCAAAGCCTCGGGCTATACGGGCCACAAGCTGGAGGTATTTCTGACCCGCATCGTCTTTTGCCTTTTTGCCGATGATACCGGCATCTTCCAACCCAAAGACATCCTTGTCGATTACCTGGAGGCGCGCACAAGCCCCGATGGCGCCGACATGGGGCCGCTCATCGCGCAACTCTTTGATGTTCTCAACACGCCCGAGGTCAATCGCTCTCCGCACCTTGATGAAGACCTCGCGCAATTTCCCTATGTCAACGGCCACCTGTTTGCGGAATACTTCCCCGCGCCTGTGTTCAACGCCGACATGCGTGCGGCCCTCCTGAACGCCTGCCGCTTTGACTGGACCCCGATCAGCCCTGCGATCTTCGGGGCGCTGTTTCAATCGGTGATGGACCCACAAGCCCGCCGTGCCATCGGGGCCCATTACACCACCGAGAAGAACATCCTCAAAACCATCGAACCCTTGGTCCTTGACGATCTGCGCGCTGAACTCGCCCACCTTACGACCCTCAAACGCGACAAACGCCGCCGCCTGGAGGCCTTCCAGAAGAAACTGAGCGGGCTCACGTTCTTCGATCCCGCCTGCGGCTGCGGCAACTTCCTGATCATCGCCTACCGCGAGTTGCGCGCGCTGGAGATTGAGGCGATGCGGGCGCTCAAAGACATAGGCGAGATGCCGCTTCTGGTCTCTTACATCGACGTGAACCAATTCTACGGCATTGAGATCGAAGAATTTCCGGCCAAAATCGCCGAAACCGCGCTGTGGATGATGGATCATGTGATGAACAACCGGCTCAGCCTGGAGTTTGGGGAGGTCTACACCCGTATCCCGCTGCAAGCCGCACCGACCATCGTGCATGGCGACGCGCTGAACATCGATTGGGCCGAGGTGCTGCCGCCCGAAAAATGCAGCTTCGTGCTGGGCAACCCGCCGTTTATCGGCCAAAGCTACCAAACCAAAGAGCAGCGCGAAGCCTTGCGCCTGATCGCTAGGCCAGAGGCCAAATCCGCAGGCCCGCTTGATTTCGTGACCGGATGGTTTCTGAAAGCTGCAGCTTACGTTGCGAGTTTAAAGCCATCGAAGATGGCCCCCCGCATTGCGTTTGTGGCCACCAATTCGATCACCCAGGGTGAACAGGTGGCGCTGCTTTGGCCGAAGCTGTTTGAATACGGGCTTGAGATCGCCTTTGCCCACCGCACCTTTGAATGGGGGTCAGAGGCGCGCGGCAAGGCCCATGTCCATGTGGTGATCATCGGCTTGGATCGGGTCGAGGCCAAACGTCCCGAGGCGCGGCTGTTTTCCTATGCCGATATCAAAGGAGAACCCACCGAGACTCGCCATGCCTATCTCTCGCCGTATCTGTTTGACGCCAGCGCCTTGGCCGATCCGCACTTAGTTGTTGTTGATGCGGCGAAACCGATTTCTCATAGACCGAAAATGGAATTAGGCGTTAAAATGGTTGATAACGGCCATTACACATTCTCTCCAGAAGAGAAAGAAGCTTTCTTGGCAATAGAGCCAAAAGCTCAATCACTTATGTACAACTATATTGGCGGCAAAGAGTACATAAACGGGACTTCACGATATTGCTTGGCATTTAAGAATGCCAATCTGCCAGAACTTCGACAGATGCCAAAAGTTATGGAACGCATAAAATTTGTAAGAGATTATCGAGCTGCTAGTAAAAAAGCTGGGACGCGCAATCTTGCTGATTTTCCCATGGAATATGAATGTGGGACTGTACCAGACTCAGAATTTCTTGTTGTTCCAAATGTCAGTAGCGAACGGCGCGCATATATTCCTATTGGCTGGCTCGAACCGCCAACAATACCAAACCAAAAACTACGCGTCGTTATCGAGGGTGCTTCGTTAGGCCTCTTCGCCCTCCTGACCTCCAACATGCACATGGCGTGGATGCGCGCGATCACTGGACGTATGAAGTCAGATTACATGTATTCCGTTGGAGTCGTCTACAACACCTTCCCGCTGCCGGAGGGCGATCTGTCAGGGCTCGGGCCTTTGGCGGAGGCGGTGCTGGAGGCCCGTGCGGCGCATCCAGAGGCCACGCTGGCCGATCTCTATGATCCCGATCTGATGCCGCCCAATCTGCGCCGCGCCCACAAGGCGCTCGACAGGGCGGTGGACAAGCTTTACCGCAAAGAGGGCTTCGCCTCGGACCGCGACCGGGTCGAGCATCTGTTTGCTCGGTATGAGGCGCTGGTCAAACCGCTTTTGGCCAAAGCCGCCGACAAGCCCAAACGGCGGCGGCGAAAGTCATAAAAGGCTTAACGCGCATCTCGGAACACCGTAAGATAGAGTATGACTGCGGTCCATGATCTTCCCCCCGCCGACCCCCGGCCAAGTGTAAACACACTCGATTTCGCCATGATCCCAGCGGTGCTTCATCATGGCTGGCAGGATTTCATCCGTGCGCCACTCATCGGTCTGGTGTTTGCGGGTGTCTATGTGTTGGGCGGCTGGACACTTTACGTGCTTTTGGCGGTGACGGGGCAAATCTGGTGGGCTTTGCCCATCACCGTGGGCTTTCCAATCCTTGGCCCCTTTGCCGCCGTCGGTCTTTATGAGGTCAGCCGCCGTCTCGAGCACGACGCGCCACTGGTATGGCGCGAGATTTTCGCTGTTGTCTGGCGCCAAAGGCTCCGGCAACTGCCAGTGATGGCCTGGATTGTGTTGATTTTCTTTCTGTTCTGGAACTTTCTGGCGCATATGATCTTTGCGCTTTTCTTTGGGTTGCAAGCAATGACAAATATTTCCAGCTCTTTTGACATTTATTTCACAGTCAACGGAATGGCCATGCTTGGCGTTGGAACGTTGATTGGTGCTGTGTTGTCTTTTGTGCTGTTTTCTATCACGGTCATCAGCCTTCCACTCCTGTTGGATAAGGAGTTGGATTTTATGACAGCAATCCTTGTGAGTTTTGAGACCGTTTCGAAAAACAAAGCTGTTATGCTGGCTTGGGGCGCTGTGGTGGCCTTTGTATTATTTTTGTCGATGGCGCCTGGTTTGCTGGGGCTGTTTATAACCCTTCCCGTGCTGGGTCATGGATCATGGCATGTGTATCGTAAAGCCATTAAGCATAAACACCCCAATTAAGGGGTGAGATATCAGTTCAATTTTATCAAATACAGCTAGGATGCCTCAGATGTTTCTTCTTCGGCCGCAGCTGGTTTTGTAAATGGCATCGGCGGTGTCGCAGAGGAAGACTGACCGGTGATGTTTGGACGTGATGCCTGTTTGCCGGAATTGAGAGGATCATCTTCCCGCTGTACAGAACCTTCGAAGTGCGCGCCACTTTCGATCGCAATCGTTTTGTGAATAATGTCACCTTCAACACGCGCCGATGACGTCAAACGCACTTTTAAGCCGCGCACGCAGCCAATGACACGCCCATTCACCACGATATCGTCCGCAACTATTTCCCCACGAACAACGGCACCATCGCCAACGGTAAGAAGATGTGCATGGACATCACCTTCAACCTGACCTTCGATCTGAATATCGCCCGAACTTTGCATGTTGCCTTTGATAATAAGGTCTGAGCTTAAAATTGATGCGGGGGGTTTTGTTTTTGCTGTGGCCACGGGTTCACTTATTTTACTTGGTTTATGGGGTGCAGGGGGGGGTGGAGTTTGAGACGCAACCTTTGCCGTTCCGGGCTTTATGTTTGTCTCATTAATTTTTGATTTAGAAAACATTTTGACCTGCTCTCACAAAAGGATATGGATTTACGGGTCTGCCATTGACGCGAATCTCATAATGAAGATGCGTTCCAGTAGATCTCCCGGTAGTCCCCATATCACCTATATGCTGACCGCGCGAGACACTTTGACCAACCTCGACGTTAATTTTCGTAAGATGTGCATATCTGGTTTCAAAACCAAAGTCATGTCGAATTTTCACAAGTTTTCCATATCCTCCAGACCAGCCAGCGAAGGTGACCCGACCCTCAGCCGTTGCAACGATATCTGTCCCATGCGGGCCAGCGAAGTCGAGCCCATTATGCATTCGCCCCCATCTTGGGCCGAACCCTGATGTTGTGCGATATGGACCGTTGACAGGGTGATCAAGGGGCGAATGTTCTGCAACAATTCTATACATATCAACAACTTCAAGTCGGCGAAGCAAATTGTTTGCCCGATTTGTTTCTGCATCGACCATGGTGTCGCCGCGTGTTGAAACTGTAATAGGCATCATTGGTCCACCTCGGCCTGAATAGCCGCTCCGGACTTGATTGAGAAGTTGCTGTGTTGGCATTCCTGCCGCTTCAAAGACTGCATTCAAAGGATCGAGAGAAACTTCTACGGCTTCCTCTAAACGAGCGAAAATTTGCGCATTGCGGTCAATCATAAGCTCGATTCGGCTTTCAAGCGACTCAACTTCAGCTTCAGCATTATCGGCGACTGTGATAGCCTCCTCTCGGGCAATCACCGTATTATCGAGGGCCTCTAACATATAATTAAGCGTGGTTTTGATATCAGAAAGTTTTCTTGCTGTTGTTTCCCGCGACCCAGTGGCTGCCTGTAGCTCGGCCTCTAACAGCGCGGATTGCTCACGTGCGGTATCACGATCCTTGATTGCCGTACGCAGAGTATTTTGAACCTGATTGAGACCACGTTCCAATTCACGCCGCCGTTCTTCCGTTTTAAGAAGTTCCGATTGCATTATACTGACCTGATCTAACGCCACATAAAACCGTTCGAGTGCACGTTCTGTTTCCCGCGCGCGTGCGTCACGTTCGCGGCTGAGTATGTCGATACGCCCCTCATATATTTTTTGGCTGCGCGCGACTTGATCACGGGCTGTGCCAGTGCTGATGGCACCAAGAAAGAAAAAAGCGCTGACAACAACAGTCCACCCTATAAAGAGCGCCGATCCCAACATGATGGCGATCTGTGTTGTTGGTCTTAATCGTATAAAACGCGTCCCCGGCTGTGATTTCAAAAACAATCGCTGTTCAGGTAGATAAGTTTCAAGGCGGGTATCGATACGTGAGCGTATTGTATTCTCTACAGAAGGTTTTTCTGGTGTTCCCATGTGATCGTCCGCTTATTTTTTCTTGTTCTACAAACTACCAAAATCGTATCACTCAAAGCAAGAGTGCATAAATACGCGTCAAGTCAAAGGCCAATAGAAATCTGGAGGTAAGCCAGCTTCCGCCCGCTTTTCCTGGTTAAATGGTGGCTTCAGTGTGCTGTGAAAGTAGCGTTTGACCAATGCGTGAAACGCTGGCTTGGGGTCGATGTTTTTACGGCCACACAAGAAATTGAACCATTTAGAGCCATAGGCCACGTGATGCACCTCTTCTGCATAAATTGTGCGCAAAGCTTGGGTTGCAGATTGCATCCCTGCTTTTTCAAAGACTGAAATCATGCCTGGTGTGACATCCAGCCCTCTGGCCTCTAATACCATAGGCACAACGGCCAAGCGCCCCATAATGTCGTTTGCAGTGCCCTGTGCTGCCCGCCACATGCCTGCATGGGCCGGGATATCCCCGTAAAATGAGCCCATCTCTTCAAGACAATCGGCCATGAGATTGAAATGTTTTGCTTCATCATCGGCGGCTTTAACCCAATCGTCATAAAATCCAAGTGGAAGCTCCCACTGGGAAAAACGCGCGATGAGGTCCCAATGCAGATCGACAGCATTTAGCTCAATATGGGCCACGGCATGTAATAGGGCTTTTCTGCCATCCTCTGTGCCAGGTTTGCGTTTTGGCACATGTTTCGGCTCTAACAATTCTGGACGTGATGGGCGCGCGGGCTGATCGGGTGGTGTGGCCGTTCCTATCGGCAAAAAACCGCCTGATGTACGACTTTCAAACCAGTCTTGCGCATGGGCGCGCGCCAGTGCTGTTTTTTGGCGCGCGTCAGGAGTGCGTAAGATATCAACGGCACGTTCCGCAAGACTCAAAGCCATCAAAGTGCGTGTACGGCCTCAAGCACCGCAGAAACATGGCCGGGTACTTTCACCTTGCGCCAGATTCGTTTGAGCGTGCCATCACCCCCAATAAGGAAGGTTGATCGCTCAATACCCATGTATTTCTTGCCATACATGCTTTTTTCGACCCAGGTGCCGTATTGCTCACACACCTCTGAGTCGGCATCTGACAAAAGCGGGATGCCAAGCTCGTGCTTGGCAATAAATTTTTCATGCTTTGTTACGGTATCTTTACTGATGCCGAAGACAAATGCACCTGCTGTCTCAAACTCTGCAATCATTTCTGTGAAACCTATGGCTTCTTTTGTGCACCCTGATGTGTCATCTTTGGGATAAAAATAAAGAACAACGGTTTTCGGTTTTAAGTCAGATAGCGTCACAAGATTTCCCCCATCTCTCGGCAAGGTAAAATCCGGAGCAATATCACCAATGTCTAGCATAGTTCCTCTCACAGTTTGTATAATTAAAGCTTTAGATTTGAAACTTAGATCACTTCAAGCAAGTATAAAGGTCATAATGACGACCTGCCCCTTTTTCTAAACAATGCCAAGCCGCCCGCACCCCTCAGAACCGCAAAAAGTTACACGTCGGTCAAGACGATGGCGAAGATACGCCCTAGGCATCATCATGATCCCTGTGGTGACGCTTGTCGGGCTTGCGATTGTTGCTTCACGTATCCCCATTCCTTTTCCTGCGTCACTTGTGGGTTGGATTGAGATGTCCGTGAACCAGCGTATGGTTGCGTACACGGACGCAACGCTTGATTTCACAGGTGTTTCGCTGGGTTATGATCTTGAAATGGGGCGTTTTGGGCTGATCCTAGAAGAGATGCGTGTTGATGGGGTGGGTGACGGGGCCCAAATCACTCTGCCGCGTGTGCGCACAAGTCTTGATCTCTCTTCTATGCTTCGAGGCGCTTTGCGTGTGAAACGGTTTCAGATCGAGGGCGCGCAGCTGCGCCTTAAACGTCAACCTGATGGACGCATCCTGTTGGGATTTGGCACAATACCAGAGCAAGCTTTTGAACTGCCTGCGTCCTTGCCAGAGGCGATGGCGCTTTTTGATAGGGTTTTTGAAGAGCCTTTGTTTGGCGCTTTGGAAAAAATCGAATTGTCCGATTTGGCTGTGTCTGTGGAAGACCTGCGTCACGGGAAAACATTTCATGTGGACTATGGCCATTTTCATTTTGAAAAACCACAAGACGGTCGCTTTTTTAAAAGCGACATCACCGCACGTTTCGGAAGAACTGGGGGCGCGATTTCTGCATCTTTCAAAAGAGAAACTGATGGCGCGCTGACATTACAAGCCCAAGCGCAAGAACTCAGCAGTTCAGCATTGACCGATCTGTTAGCCCCGGATCATGTTTTGGCGAGTTTGGGAACAACGCTGACAGGACAGGCCCGCGCGCAGTTCTCTTCTGAGTTAGATCTTGTCGATGCGACAGGCCAAATAGAACTTGGGCCTGGGCGGTTTCCCTCAATGCGGGACGGTTTTTTTGATCGTGTTGTGGCGAATTTGCACTATAGACCCCGTGAAGGTCGTGTTGAGGTTTCAGAACTTTCCATAAGTTCTGACCAGTTTCGTGCAGTGTCGCATGGACAGGTGTTTTTGCCGGACGGGATCGCGTCTGATGTACCGCTGATTTTGCAGCTTCAACTCGATACGCTTGAGATTGAGCCCGAAGACTTCCAAAGCCAACCCTTTATTTTCGATACAGGTCTTTTAGAAGCGCGCATGTATGCCGCCCCATTTTCAATGGAGATTGGTCAAGCAGTGATTACCTTTGGCACAGAGAGCTTGGCTACTGAAGGGATGCTCAATCTGCAAGACGGGCAGCTCAGTGCTTTGTTCGATCTGCGGTCTCCGAGTATCTCGGTCAACACGATCCTTGCGCTCTGGCCTGAAAATCTTGCCCCCAGAGCGCGCGACTGGGCGGACAGAAATTTACTTTCGGGGCGTGTGCGCGATCTTGCTGCTTCTGTTAAATCGTCCCAAGTGGCTTTGGGCGCGGTCCCAGAAATTTCCGCCAGCTTTGAGATTGAAGAGGCAACAGTGCGCTTTTTGCGGCACCTGCCACCGGCTGAGAAGGTCAATGGTGCGGCTATTCTACATGATAACAGGTTTGTTGTGCGTGCGGATGCTGGCACAGTCCCATCAGGGCGGGAGGCGCCTATTGATATTAGCGGCACAGACTTAACGATTTTTGATGTCCGATCCCGCCCCGCCCGCGCAGAAATTTCTCTGGCTATGGCGGGGGCTATTCCCGATGTGCTGACCCTTCTTGATAACCGTCCTTTTCAAGTCTTATCGCGCAGCGGGCGTACAGCTGATCTTGCCAGTGGCTTTGTCAAGATCCAAGGTCGTATTGAGACAGAGCTTCGCAAAGGTCTTAAACTGCCTGAGGTTGCCTTTAATCTTCAAGGGCAGCTTACCAATATCACCAGCACAGTCATTGTGAAAAACCGCAACCTGAGTGCGCGTGCGCTTACGATTGCAGTAAGCAACGAGCGCGGCCTTGAAATCGAAGGGGAGGGGCGGCTTGATGAAATCCCGCTGACATTCGCCTGGCGTCAACCGATTGTTGCGCGTGATCAAGCACCTCAACCCAATCAGTTGAGCGGACGTATCAGGCTTAATCCTGACACTTTGGAAACATTTGGTGTGGTGTTACCACCCGGCAGCGTTCGTGGCAGCGGCGCCATGCGATTTGCCGCGGAGTTCCAAGCCAATGAGCCTACGGATATGGTTCTTGAAAGCAATCTGATTGGTCTTGATCTTGCCATTCCCCAACTTGGTTGGCGAAAACCGGGAGATCAAACTGGACAGTTGACAGTGCGGTTACCACTAACACCCGGCGCGCGGCAAATTGATATTGACCTTGCAGCCAGTGGCTTGGAGGCGGCGGGCGCTGCTCAGATCACAGAAAATGGGCAGCTGACGCGGCTCTCGCTTGGCACCTTTACCGTGGGAGGATGGCTGCAGACCCAACTGGAGCTTATACCACGAGGTACTGAGACGCGCATTGCTCTTCAGGGGGGACGCGCGGTCTTGGGAGCGGCCACATTTGGTTCCCCACAAGGTGGGGCGAATTCTAACACGCAGACAAGCATTGCATTGAATTTAGACAGACTCGTGGTTTCCGAAAATCTAGTCCTGAGAAATTTCACAGGTCAGTTTGCGCAAAGAGGGGGTGGTATCAGGGGACAATTTGAGGCGTCTTTGAATGGCGCTGCTCCTATTCAGGGTAGTGTTTTACCGACCCAAGGTGGCTTGGAAATTGTGATTAACGGTTTAGACGCAGGCCGTATCTTGCGCGCTGCGGGCGTGTTCCAAAATGCAGAAGATGGCATTTTGACCCTGACACTGCGGCCCACAGGACAAGCTAAGACATATATCGGAACGCTCGGTATCGAAAATGTCCAATTGCGCAATGCACCTATTTTGGCGGAATTGCTCTCTGCCATGTCAATTGTTGGGCTTATCCAACAGTTGGCGGGTGAAGGTATTGTCTTCAGCGATGTAGACGTGGATTTTCAGCTGCGTCCAGAGACTATCGTGATCCGCCAAGCCAGTGCAATCGGCCCCTCGATGGCGATCACAGCTGAAGGGCTGTATACCCTGCCAGACAAAAGGTTTGACCTGCAAGGTGTGCTGTCCCCGCTTTATCTGGTCAATGGATTGTTTGGTTTGTTTTTATCGCCCCGGCGCAATGAAGGGCTGATTGGCATTGCTTATACTCTGAAGGGAACAACCTCTAACCCTCAGGTTCAGGTCAACCCACTGTCTGTGTTAACCCCAGGCATATTTCGCGAAATTTTTCGCCGCCCACCCCCAGATATCAATGAGTAAATTGTGCGGCTAGAGGATTTCGATTTCGATTTGCCGGAGGCGCTTATTGCGATACGCCCGGTCAAGCCGCGCTCTGCGGCACAGCTTTTAGTTGCAGAAGGGGATGACCTCCGAGACCGGCATGTCTTTGATTTGGCAGATGAACTGCGCCCTGGTGACCGGCTGGTGTTCAACAACACCAAAGTCTTGCCCGCGCGTCTGTTCGGACAGAGAGAGCGGCAGACGTCTCAAGGGGCCTCGACAGCGAAAATAGAGATCACCTTAGCAGAAAGTCTTGATGACGAAGGCGTTTGGTGCGTTTTGGCCAAACCGTTGCGGAAACTCGCCACAGGCGATGTTTTGCAATTCCAAGAAGGGCTGACTGCGGTAGTGTTGTCCCGAGAACGAGAGACCGCGGTCATTCGGTTTGATCTTCGGGACAAGGCTTTTGAACAGGCTTTGGCGAAAGCCGGAGCAATGCCGCTCCCCCCCTACATTGCCGCCAAACGCGCAGCGGATGAACACGACAAAGATGACTATCAAACAATTTTTGCCCGTCACCAAGGGGCCGTGGCGGCACCGACCGCTTCACTACATTTTGATGCATCTTTGTTAGACGCATTGCGCAACAAAGGCGTCGCCTTCACCGAAGTCACATTGCATGTGGGCGCTGGAACGTTTCTGCCTGTCAAAGTCGATGATATCAAAGATCACAAGATGCATGCCGAATGGGGTGAAATCAGTCCCAAGGCGGCGGAAGATATCAAGGCCACAAAAGCAGCGGGCGGGCGCGTGATCCCTGTTGGCACAACCGCTTTGAGATTGATAGAAACGGCGGCGCGCAACACAGGCGAGGTTACACCGTGGCAAGGGGAGACGGATATTTTCATCTATCCAGGCTTTCGGTTTCAGGTCTCTGATGGTTTGATGACCAACTTTCACTTGCCAAAATCCACGTTGATTCTGTTGGTTTCCGCGTTCCTGGGTGCAGAGCGTATCAGACGCCTCTATGCACATGCAATTGCGCACCGCTACCGCTTTTTCTCCTACGGGGATGCGTCCCTTCTTTTGCCATAAGTGGCTAGTGCGACGCCTCTGCGTCGTTGCCAGAATAGTATAACGAGGCACTTCACCAGTATAGTTGGATCAAACAAAAAGGGAGCCCGGTATGTTTGATGTCGTTCGTGGCACCTGGGCCCTTTTTACGGGTATTCTCCTTTTGATGATTGGAAACGGTTTGCAAGGCACGCTTTTGGGGGTGCGCGGCGGGATCGAGGGATTCTCCACTTTCGCGATGTCCATCGTCATGGCGGGTTATTTTGCGGGTTTTTTACTCGGTTCGCAACTGGTACCGGAAATGATCAAACGAGTGGGGCATGTGCGAGTGTTCGCGGCGCTGGGGTCATTTATCTCTGCCGGATTGATCCTCTATCCGGTGTTGACCGATCCCATAAGTTGGACGGTGTTGCGGTTTGCCATCGGGTTTTGTTTCTGCGGTGTCTATATCGCGGCGGAAAGTTGGTTGAATAATGCCACTTCCAATGAGACGCGCGGGCAAGCTCTGTCGCTTTATCTGATCGTGCAAACGGGTGGGATCGTAACAGCGCAAGTGATTTTCGCTTATGGAGATGCGGGCGGTTGGTTTCTTTTCATTTTGCCATCGGTTCTCGTATCAGTATCGTTCGCGCCCATTTTGTTGACCATTTCACCCGTACCACCGTTTGAGCAAACCAAACCGATGACATTGCGCAAAATCTTCGAAGTCTCCCCCTTGGGCTGTGTGGGTATGTTTCTTCTGGGCGGTATGTATTCCGCGCTCTTTGGAATGTCGGCGGTCTATGGTGCGGATGTGAACCTTAGCTCATCTGAGGTGGCCTTATTTGTCGGTGCGATTTTCACCGGCGGCATGGTGCTTCAGTATCCTATAGGTTGGCTCTCGGATCGGATGGATCGCCGTCAGTTGATCTTATGGGTCAGCGTGATCGGGGCTGTCGCTGCATTGCCAGGCATGATTGACTTGGGCGGATTTGTTGGGCTCATCGTTGTGGCTTTCGCGATTGGAGGTATGGCCAACCCGCTTTATGCGCTGATCTTGGCTTATACTAACGATTTTCTCGAACCAGACGATATGGCCTCTGCCTCGGGACGGCTGCTCTTTATCAATGGCTTTGGCGCCATTTTTGGCCCTCTTGTCACGGGGTGGTTGATGGAAATTTTCGGCCCCCCTGGATTTTTTCTTTTTCTTGTTGGGCTGTTTGGCACGCTGGCGGTCTATGCTGCCTATCGCATGACACAGCGTCCCTCCCCCAATATCGAAGATTATAGTGCCCATACCCCTGTGGCGCCCACCTCTACCGTCGTTACGATTGAAGCGGTTGCAGAAGAATGGGTGGAACAGGCCACAGACCAAGAAAATGAGACAGAAGCGGCATGATCCTGGCACACTTATGCCAGTTGAATGCTAATCTACTTGTATCAGCTTAGAAAATAAAGCAACTTCAGTGGCGCATGGGAGAGTGTTATGGAGCGCTTTGAAGAGGTTTTGAGTTTTTGGTTCACAGACTGCAGCCCGTCTGACTGGTATAAAAGTACGCCAGAATTAGACGCTGACATCAAACACCGCTTTGAAGCTCTGTGGCACGATGCACTTTCAGGACGGCTGAAAGGCTGGTGCACGTCACCGCGGGGCACTTTAGCGGTGTTGGTGTTGACAGATCAATTCCCGCGTAACATGTTTCGTGGCTCGGCACAGGCGTTCGCTAGTGATCCGTTTGCCCGTGCCGTGGCAAAGCGAACCATAGATCGCGGCTTCGATCTGAAAATCGATCCACCCGCCCGGCAATTTTTCTATTTGCCGCTGGAACATTCAGAGTGTCTTTATGATCAAGAACGCGCCGTACGCTTGATCACCACACGCCTTGAAGGGGTAGAGGCGGTTTTACACGCCCGTGTGCATCGCGAAATCATCCGTCGTTTCGGGCGGTTTCCGTTCCGTAATGCAGCGCTTGGGCGTACATCCACAAAAGCTGAACAAACTTTTCTGGAGGCTGGGGGCTATGGAGAAATCGTGCGGGAGTTTCAGAAAGAGTTGGTTTGATCTTGGCAGTGGTATCTTGTGCAAAATCACCCTCTCTGCAAAATAGTTTAGAGTTAAACAAATACCTTGGGGGTGCGCTATGACCGACAAAACCTTTGATATCATCGTAATCGGCGCGGGCCCCGGTGGCTATGTCGCGGTCATTCGTGCTGCTCAGCTTGGGCTGAAGGCCTGTGTGGTTGAGCGCGAGCACTTGGGCGGCATTTGCCTCAACTGGGGCTGTATTCCCACCAAGGCGATGCTGCGCTCTTCGGAAGTATTTCACCTCATGCACCGCGCTGCGGAGTTCGGCCTGAAAGCCACCGGTGTTGATTATGATCTTGATGCCGTGATCAAACGCTCCCGCAAGGTGGCTGGGCAACTCTCCAGCGGGGTTGCGCATCTGCTCAAGAAGAACAAAGTCACCGTCATCATGGGCGCGGCCACCCTGCCTGCCAAAGGCCAGGTGAAGGTGACAACAGACAAAGGCACTGAGACCCTCACCGCGCCAAACATCGTACTGGCCACCGGGGCGAGGGCCCGCGAGTTGCCGGGGCTTGAGGCCGATGGCGATCTGGTTTGGACTTATAAAACCGCACTCACGCCGCCCCGGATGCCCAAAAAGCTCTTGGTGATCGGCTCGGGCGCGATCGGTATCGAGTTTGCCAGCTTCTACAACACCCTTGGCGCAGACACCACAGTGGTGGAGGTGATGGACCGCATCCTGCCGGTCGAAGATGCCGAGATCAGCGCGTTCGCCAAAAAGAGCTTCACCAAACAGGGTATGACAATCCTGGAAAAAGCTATGGTCAAACAGCTCGACCGTGGCAAGGGCGAAGTCACAGCTCATATCGAGCGCGGCGGTAAAGTGGAGCAACAGGTGTTCGACACCGTGATCTCTGCCGTCGGCATTGTCGGCAATGTCGAAGGGCTCGGCCTTGAGGGGCTTGGCGTGCAGATCGACCGCTCCCACGTGGTCACCGATGCCTATTGTCGCACAGGTGTTGAGGGGCTTTACGCCATCGGCGATATCGCAGGTGCACCTTGGCTCGCGCACAAGGCAAGCCATGAGGGTGTTATGGTGGCGGAGTTGATCGCGGGCAAGAACACTGTGCATCCGATCAAGCCGAACAGCATCGCGGGCTGTACCTATTGCCATCCACAAGTGGCTTCGGTGGGGTTGACGGAAGCCCAGGCCAAAGAGGCGGGTCATGACGTGAAAGTGGGCCGCTTCCCCTTCATCGGCAACGGCAAGGCCATTGCACTGGGTGAGCCGGAGGGACTCATAAAGACGGTCTTTGACGCAGGCACCGGCGAACTGCTGGGCGCGCATATGATCGGGGCTGAAGTGACCGAATTGATCCAAGGCTATGTGGTGGGACAGAAGCTCGAGACGACCGAAGAAGATTTGATGGAGACCGTCTTCCCGCACCCAACGCTCAGCGAAATGATGCACGAAAGCGTGCTCGATGCCTATGGGCGTGTGATCCATATGTAAGGCAGGGGAGGTTGTGGATGTTCACAGTCGCCCCTGCCAAATCTTTGGTTTCAAATGGCGTTTCGTCCCAAGCGCAAGGCCAAAAGGTTGAGCAGCGTACGCCAGATGATAATCCTTTTTACTATCAAAACAGTGCTTTTCCTCGGTATCTTGGCAGCAAATACAGGGCTCATATGTAGGCTGCGTGATCCGGCGTCTGTTGTGGTTGAAAGGGGTCATGGAATTAGCAGTTGGCGTGGCATTTTGATCGGTGGAGCATCGTTGAAATTTGCCAACACCTATGAAGCGAGTGCAGGCCCGATGATGTTCGGCTTGGGTGCAGAGTGCGCGCTTTGAGTTTGGCGTGGGTGTTTCTTATGCGCCACACCGCCCCAATCGCGCACTCCCATATCAACCTCA
>CAWUJT010000005.1:0-54450 GCA_963922715.1 uncultured Thalassobacter sp. | reverse complement strand
ACGGTCCCGCTCAGGCCCGCCTTCAAGCAAGAAAGCCTCCTGCGCGATGTCATCGGTGCGATAGCCCGCGCATTTGGACTCTGTATTGCGCCCGGCAAAAAGCCCCCGGTTGTAGACCTGTGTGCCCACAGGATGCTGCGCATTCAAGGCATAAGCAATGATATTTGGCCCCGTCTGATCTGGTCGTTCAATGTCGGTGGGGGTAACAAGTTCATATTGTTGACGTGCCGCCGCAATGCGCGCGGCATCTTCTTCAATGCCGCGCTGGGCAGACACGACCCCGAAGTCCTGCTCCTGCGATAACTCCGACGTCCCGCCCACCAGCGGCCCTTGTTGCATGGCGTTTGCCGGTCCGTCTTGCGCGGTGGGGACCTCCTGTTGCGGCGTTGGATCAGGGTCTTGCTGTAAAATAGCAGCACGTGTGGCTTGGTAGCGACGTATCAATTCTTCTTGATAGGCTGAGTAACTGCCAAAGCCCACACCGGATTGCCGACTGTCTGGAACAGGTGCCGCGCAAGCGGCAAAAAGAAGAACAGGACACAGAAGAAATAAAATACGCATCGATGAACCGCCTCTGAGTATTGTTTTGTCTGACCTTACCACCATTTATGAGGTTGCGCCACAAATCCCGCACGGGCCTCTAGCGTATAGGCGACATCAAGCAAAGCCCCCTCTTCCCACGGACGCCCAATAAGCTGCAGCCCCAGCGGCAGGCCCGTGGCATCCAGACCGGCGGGCACACTGATGCCAGGCAATCCGGCCAGGTTGACCGTGACGGTAAACACATCGTTGAGATACATCTCCACCGGATCGTGCATCTCTTTGCCAAGCGCGAAAGCGGCGCAGGGGGTTGTTGGGGTCAAAATGGCATCGACACCTTCATTAAAGACGTCTTCAAAGTCGCGCTTGATCAAGGTCCGCACCTGGCGCGCCCTGTTGTAGTAAGCATCATAAAATCCCGCACTCAGCACATAGGTACCAATCATCACCCGCCGCTGCACCTCTGGCCCAAAGCCCTCCGCCCGGGTTTTCTCATACATCTCGGTGATACCATGGCCCTCAGCCAGCTTGGCGCGGTGGCCAAAGCGCACACCGTCATAGCGCGCGAGGTTGGACGACGCCTCCGCCGGGGCAATCACATAATAGGCTGGCAAAGCATATTTCGTGTGGGGCAGAGAGATATCGCGCAGCTCAGCACCCGCATCACGCAGCATGTCTTGCCCCTTGGCCCAAAGGGCCTCGATCTCCTCTGGCATGCCGTCCATGCGATATTCTTTTGGAATACCGATGACTTTGCCCCGAATATCGCCTGTCAACAACGCTTCATAGTTGGGCACGGGGGTATCCGCGCTGGTGCTGTCTTTCGGATCGTGACCCGCCATACCTTCCAACAAAAGGGCCGCATCGCGCACCGATTTGACCATTGGCCCCGCTTGATCAAGCGAAGAGGCAAAGGCCACAAGCCCCCAGCGGGAACACCGCCCATAGGTGGGTTTGAGGCCGGTGATCCCTGTCACCGCCGCGGGTTGCCGGATTGAACCGCCGGTGTCCGTGCCCAGCGCCCCCAGACATAAATCCGCTGCCACCGCCGCGGCAGAGCCGCCCGATGATCCCCCAGGCGTCAGAGGTGTTGTGTCGCCATGGCGACGCCAGGGGTTGACAACATCGCCATAGACAGAGGTTTCGTTCGAGCTGCCCATGGCAAACTCATCCATGTTCAGCTTGCCCAACATCACCGCGCCATGGTCAAACAACTGTTGGGTGATGGTCGATTCATAAGGGGGTCGAAATCCCTCCAGAATTTTTGAGGCCGCTTGGGATGGTACGTCTTTTGTGCAATATAAATCCTTTATTCCCAGCGGAATACCGCACAAAGCTGATGTATCGCCTGAGGCGATGCGCTGATCGGCAACTTCGGCTTGCGCCAGTGCAATCTCAGGCGTGTGGTGCACAAAAGCATTCAGGGCGCTGGCCGCCTCTATCGCGTCAAGGCAGGCCTGTGTCAGATCAACGCTGGTGATCTCTCCGGCGCGCAGCGCATCGCGCGCCTTTGCAATGGTGAGTTTTGTCAGATCGCTCATTCCACCACCTTTGGCACGGCAAAAAATCCCTCTCGCGCATCGGGGGCATTGGCCAAAACCGCCGCCGCCTGTCCACCATCGCTGACCTCGTCGGTGCGGCGCTTCAACCGCATCGGCGTAACCGACACCATGGGCGCGATACCCTCCACATCGACTTCTTGCAGCTGTTCGATAAACCCAAGAATAGCGTTAAACTCACGGGCCAAGGCAGGCAAGTCTTCCTCTGGCACAGCGATGCGGGCCAGTTTGGCCACTTTGCGGGCGGTTTCAAGATCAATCGACATGAGGTTTCGACTCCAATACTCACAGCGGTTTAGCCCTGCGCGGTGTCCTGTGCAAGTTTGCGCCGCAAAACTTCGATCATCCAACCCAGCATAAGGCCATTTAACAGATGCCATAAGAAATGTGTGCCCACAGGCAAAGCCGCACAAACGCCCATATCGGCGGAGCGTGCGATCAGCGACAGTGTCAAAAGCCCGGCCCCGATGGCCAGACCCCGGGCAACATCAGGCGCGCGCTGGCGTAAGGCGATCGCGTAAAGCGCGATCAAAAGGGCAACCGGCCAATAGGGCGCGGAAATCGAAAAGCCGGGAAGTTGCGCAAAAAGCCAGCCCGCAGCGGCGGCATAAGGCACAAAAGCCGCCGTCCCCAAGCTGGCCCAAAGCACCGAGAGCCGCCAAAAGACCCGATTGGCCGCCCAGATATAGACCAAGATAAACGCACCGATCGGCAGGACATCGGTCACCAACGCCCAGACCGTGGCATGGGTATGGAACAGATAGCTGCCAATGCCAATGGTGCCTAAAATTGCACTTAGAAGTCGGCATAAAGCAAAAGGGGCACGCCGCCACATCACAGCGGCGGCCACCAAAAAGGCCAGATTGGTGACGGCATTGATCGGCTCCGCCCAATACTCTGGCCCCAGGCGTTCACAGTAGCCATCCAGTGTTTGTGTCCACCTCTCCATCGCTTACCCTTCGCCCTCTATACACATGATATCGCCCACCACGGGCAATCCACGGGCCGCGCGCGGCGCTGTTGCCCCAACCGTGACATGAAGGCGCTCAGACGGGTCCACACCAAATTTACGCCACCGGCGTAACACGAAAAGCCGCCCGAAACCATGGATACGCCCTGTGGGGCCCAGCTGTGGGTTGCGCGGGAAGCGGGCGCGCCAATCAGCGGGCAATGCAAGACCGATGGCCTCCATCCGCGACAGCATCCACACAAGCGGGATATTTGACAGTGGCCTGCGGCGCTGGTGTTGCCCCAATTGTCCACCGACAGCCCCGTGAACGCCACGAAACCAGACTTGTTCGATCTCATCCACACGGTGGGCGGGAACCTCCCAAAGCTCTGGCGCAAAAGCCACGCGCTTTTCGTGTAAGGCCAATGCATGAAGCCCGTGTTTGACACTCTGCCCCAAACGGTGGGAGCGAAACTTATGCACCTGCGGGGCAAACCGCCAAAACAGCGGCCACCGATTGCCCAAGGCGCTGACCGTGTCGAACACACAAACGGCATTGATCTCCACCTTGGGGTGGCAGGTTTGCGCCACGAAGGACCGCACCTCGGGCCGGGTTGGATCGTCTTTGTAGGCGCGATAGATCTTGATCACGTTTTCAGGGCGCAAGCAGGACGCCTTTAACAGCCCAAGGCGGTCGATCATGCCCGCCAGCGCGCGTACGGCATAGGCGCCCCGGGAATAACCCACAAGATAGACATGATCCCCGGGGCTGTAGCGGCTGGCCAGAAAGGTGTAGGCGCGGCGGATCTGACGGTTGATGCCAACCCCGGCCACAATCTCGGGCGCTTTGCGCCAGCCCCGCCATTGGATGCCGGGTTCATAATAAAGACTGATATCGGGCATCTCTTGCAGCAAGCGATAGATCAGGCCGACATTTGTTTCTTCACCTGGGATCAGCGATGTCATCGTGCCATCCAGCAAGATGACATGGGTTTTCGGGCCGTCTGTGTCCGGCTTCTGACTGCGCCGTGGCCCCCAGGGGGTGAGCAGCCAGGTAAGAAGCCGCTTACTCTGCCGCAACGGCCACCTTCTTTGCCTGTTGGAGCATCTCCCACACGCGGACGGGGGTAAACGGCATATCGATCTTACGCAGACCCAGGGGATAAAGCGCATCAACCACGGCATTGGCAGTGGCCGCCATCGCGCCGACCGTGCCCGCTTCGCCACAGCCCTTCATGCCAAGGACATTGGCGGTCGAGGGCACGGGTTCTGAGTAAAACACAATTTGGGGCACATCACCGGCGCGCGGCATGCCGTAATCCATGAAGGTTGCGGTCAGCAATTGACCAGTGTCATCATAGACCACATGCTCACTGACGGCTTGGCCGATGCCTTGTGCCACACCGCCATGAACCTGACCTTCAGCCAACATCGGGTTCATCAACCGGCCAAAATCATCCACAACCGTGTATTTAACAACCGCAAGGCCGCCGGTTTCAGGATCAATCTCCACTTCGCACATATGGCACCCGTTGGGATAGCTGCGGCCAGGAAGTGTTGTGGTCTCGACAGTTTTTAACAAATCTTCACGCCCCTGCGTGCGCGCAAGTTCTGCGGCTTCGAGAAGGCTGAGGACGTGGTTTGTGCCGGTGCCGCGAAAATCGCCATCATCAAAGACGATATCCTCCGGCGCGATCTCAAACTGGTCGGCCACAAACGGCGTAAATTTCGCGATCACTTTTTCCGCCGTGGCCTTGGTTGCCGTGCCTTGTGTGGTGACAGAGCGCGAGCCGCCGGTGCCGCCCCCTTGTGCGATGCGGTCACTGTCGCCCTGTACAATCTCAATCGCGTCCACCGAAAGGCCCAGATATTCTGACACAAACTGGCTGTAGACTGTCTCATGGCCCTGGCCATTCGATTGCGTGCCGACATAAAGGCGCACGATGCCATCCTCAGCGAACTCAATCTCTGCGGTCTCGGTCGGACTGCCCAGGATCGATTCGATGTAATAGCAAATGCCTAAGCCGCGCAATTTGCCCGCAGCTTCGGTGTCCGCACGCCGCGCGGGAAAGTTGTCCAGGTCGCCCTCGACAATTGCGCGGTCCAACACACGGTTGAAATCGCCCACATCATAAAGCTCCCCAACAGCGGATTTGTAAGGAAACTGTGCTGGCTTGATGAAGCTTTTGCGGCGCAACTCCAACGGATCGACACCAAGCTCACGGGCGGCAAAATCCATGGCGCGTTCTAAGACGTAAATCGCCTCGGGCCGTCCGGCCCCGCGATAGGCATCGACTTGGGTGGTGTTGGTATAGACGCCCACATTGTTCATATAGACGGTTTGTACATCATAGACGCCCGGCAAAACCTTAGCGAAGAGTTGCGATTGGATCGGCTGCCCATAGCCGGAGTTGTACGCGCCCAGATTGGACACAGATGTCATCCGGTAGGCGATCAGTTTGTAATCGGCGTCAAAGCCCATCTCTGCGGTGCAGATCAAATCCCGGCCCGCATTGTCCGACAGCATCGCCTCGGTCCGGTCGCTCATCCAATGCACAGCCCGTCGCAGGTCAAGGGCGGCATGAACCGTCAAAAAATGCTCGGGATACTGGTGCGCTTTGGTGCCAAAGCCACCGCCCACATCGGGATTGGTCACACGAATGGTGTCAGGCTCTCGGTTGAGCCATGTGGCGAATGTGCGTTTGGTGCCCCAAACACCCTGTCCATTCACACAAATATGCAACCGGTCACCGTCATGTTCGGCGTAACACCCCCGCGGTTCGATGGAATTGGCAATAATACGGTTGTCTTCAACAGTCACTGTGACGGTGTGCGCCGCCTTGGTCAGGGCGTCTTGCGTGGCTTGGGCATTCCCCATCTCCCAATCGTAGGCGATGTTCTGGGGTGCCTCGGCATGGATCTCCGATCCGCCAGGGGCAACATCAACTTTTGCCGCTAACTCATTAAAATCAAACTCTATCAGCTCTGCCGCATCGCGGGCCTGTGCCAAGGTTTCCGCCACCACAAAGGCCAAGGGCTCACCCACAAACCGCACACGCTCTGTCGCCAAGATGGGACGTATGGGGGCAGCACCGCTGCTGCCATCACGGTTGGTCACAACCGTCCCTTTCATCGCGATGTCACGCCCAGCGGCCATCAGATCTTGGGCTGTGTAAACCCCGGCCACACCAGGGGCTTGGCGGGCGGCTGTGACATCCAGTGCTGTGATCTCCGCATGGGCAACGGGGGCGCGAAATACATAAGCTTTCAAAGCGCCTTTGGGGGCGATGTCATCCACATATGTGCCTTGACCCGTGACAAGGCGGATGTCTTCCCGTCGCCGCAGAGATTGTGAAGTGCCAAATTTTGTCATGACTATGCCTCTTGTCTTTGTTAGGCAACCTATAAGGTCCACTGAAAATATCCAGTCCAAAGATCCGTCAAATGGGCATCGCAATCGCTTTGCCTGTGGGCACCAGCGCATTGATCAAAGCAATATGTTCGGGCAAGCATTTGGTGAGAAAATCATAGTGTTCAACCACATGCGCGCGCGCGTTCACACCCAGATGGGCGTAACGACCGGGATTTGAGACCACCTCTATCACTTGGGCCGCCAAAGCCTCTGGCGCATGAAAATCCACCAAAAGCCCCGTTTCCCCATGTGTAATCGCCTCCCGCACGGGGGCAACGTCGGAAGTCACGATTGTGGCTTGCATGGCCATGGCCTCCAGCAAGGACCAACTGAGGACAAACGGCATGGTCAAATAGATATGGCAGCGACTGATTTGAATGATCCGCTGGAAATCCTCATACGGCACCCGGCCGACGAAATGCACCCGATCCCAGTCCACCTTTGGACCAAGCTCTTGCTCCATCTCTCCCCGCAGGCCACCTTGGGCGTCGCTCTTTTTGCCGTAGGAAGTGCCAGAGCCACCAACCAAGACAACCCGCGCCTTGGGACGAGCCTCTAAAATGGCAGGCAGTGCGCGCATCATGATATGAAACCCGCGCACGCGTTCCATATTGCGGGCCATATAAGTGATCACTTCATCGTCGCGTGTCAAAGGTTTTGGCAGCCGCCCCAAAGACAATTCAACCTTTGGGTCAGGGCCGAGTTTATCTGTGCGAATACCATCATGACAGCACATGAGTTTTTGCTGGAAGAGTTCTGGAAAAGTATTTTTTTGCCAATGGGTTGGCGCTATACCTTGATCTACCACATGAAGATTGGCAAAGGGAATTGCGTTGCGGGCATGCAACAAATAGGAGGTGACTTCTGTTGGCGGTTGCTCTTTGTCAAATTCGCTCAAGGTGCCTCTGAGCTTGTAAAAATACTCAAAGAAGCCCAGGATCGGCACATCTGGCCAAACCTCTTTCATAAACAAAAGCTCTCCCCAGCCGGTATGGCCTAGAATAATATCGGGCGTGAAGCCTTTGCGTTTCAATGTGTTCGCGGCTTGTGCTGCACCATAGCCCGCGCCAACGCCTTCTTCCCAGACTTTGGACAAGCCATAGGCATTGTCTTTCGGTCTATGATGCGGCGTATATAGAATCTTGCGCACCCCTGTAGGTGATGCGTAGTCCTTACGCTGGGTTAAAAACACCAATTCGTGCCCGCCCTGCTTGATTAGCCAATCCAGAATTTCCCGGTATTGACCCGGCATGTTTTGATGCACAAACAGAATTTTCACCATGCGCCTCCGTTATTTCATACAACTCAGATATGCATAATCTCAATTTTCTTGCATTTTCAGATAGGCCTCGGACGCGGCCCAGATATCCTGTGCCTGACATAACGTATTTTGCGCACCGCACGTTTGCGCGCCGATGCGATAGTCCACCGGCGTTTTGGAAAACTTCAACGGATTGCCGATCAGTTTCTGTATGCCAGCTGATGATGGCAGATCAATTTGCATCGCACGGGCCGCCACTTGATCGGTTGCAAACACCTGGTCCAGTCCATGCACAGGACCAACAGGAACAGATTGTGCTTCTAACCGAGCGAGCACATCCTCCATCGTGCAAGCTTGAATGACAGGGTTGATGATCGCTGACAGATCTTTACGATGGGCAACGCGATTGGGGTTTGTGGCAAATCGTGGGTTTTGCGCCAAAGCCTCGAACCCGAAAGCCGTGCAAAAGCGCCTGAATTGCGCATCATTGCCAACAGCGATGATGACGTGGCCATCGCAACATTCATAGACGCCGTAAGGCACGATGTTGGGATGATCGTTGCCCTGACGTTGGGGTAAGCGACCACTGTGGAGGTAATTGCACCCTTGATTGATCGTCCATGCGATTTGCGTATCCACAAGCGCAAGGTCGATATGCTGGCCCTGGCCCGTGGCCTCGGCATGGCGCAAGGCGGCCAAAACACCCGTGGCGGCATAAAGACCGGCGACAACATCGGCCACGGCCACACCAACCTTCATCGGCGGTCCATCGGCGGTGCCTGTCAGGGACATGATCCCGCCATAACCCTGGGCCATCAGATCATAGCCCGGTTTGTCTTTGTTTGGGCCGCTGTGCCCGAACCCGGAAATCGAACAATAGACAAGCCGCGGCGCGACTGCCTGGAGACTGTTATAATCAAGCCCAAAGGGGCAAAGCCCCCCAGGTTTGAAGTTCTCAACCAAAATATGCGCTTGTTCCGCCAAGCTTTTGATTTTCTTTTGTCCCTCTTCGGTTTTTAGATCAATCGAAAGACTCAACTTATTGCGGTTTGCCGATAAAAAATAAGCCGACAGCCCGTCCTCTGCATCCCCGATGTAGGGCGGGCCCCATTGGCGGGTATCGTCACCGTCTGTCAGTGGGTTTTCAATTTTCAGCACGGTTGCCCCAAGGTCACCAAAAAGCTGGGTGCAGCTGGGCCCTGCAAGAACGCGCGACAAATCCAAAACCCGAACGCCTGATAATGGGCCGCTCATCACAAAGCCAAGGGATCAAAAACACCATACATGCCTGATCTTTAATCCGTCGCACGCGTGTCTTCAACGCAGTTTATCACGCAAGGTGAAAAACACCGTTCTATTCTTATATCGACAGGCAACCATCTTTTAGATCAAGCGATGTTCTTACCACAGCCCAGAGAACTGTTTGCCCATCTGCACGATGTCTGATCTTGTTCCAAGCGCAGAGCCCGCGTAAAAGAAGCTCTAATACGGAAAGGAACAGAGCATGGCAAAACGCATGGGCGTGCAACAAATTCTCGTTTGGATTATGCTTGGGTTGCTGATTGCAGGTCTGGCGGGATTTGGGATCACAAGTTTTGGGGCCGGTACACAGGTGATTGCCGCTGTAGGCGCGCAAAAGATTACAGCAGAGGATTATGCCCGCGCCCTACAGGCCGAACAAGCGCGGCTGCAACGCCAAACAGGCCAGGGCATCACCCTCGAACAGCTGATGCTTTTTGGCTTCGACCAAATCGTCCTGGAGCGTCTGATCACTCAGGCGGCCTTTGATGAAGCAGCGCGCAATCTGGACGTCTCTGTGGGTGATGAGCGCTTGGCGCGCGAAATCCGGCAAGACCCGAATTTTCAGGGGATCGGCGGCTTTGACCGCGAAGGCTATGCTTTTGCCTTACGTCAGGCGGGCTTTACCGAGCGCGCGTATGAAGACCAGGTGCGCCGCGAGATTGTGCGCGGATTGCTACAAGGGGCGATCCTTGGCGGTATTGAGACCGACAGCACGGCCATTGACACGCTCCTGGCGTGGCAATTTGAAACCCGGGATGTGCAGTTTGCGCTTCTGGGGTCCGACGTGCTCCCCTCTTTACCGGAACCGCCAACACAAGAACAACTGGACCTGTTTTACACTGAGATGCGTGAGATGTTCATGGTCCCAGAAGGGCGTGATTTAACGGTGGCCTGGATCAGCCCTGATAGCTTGATGGAAGAGATCTTCGTCGCGGAAGACGATTTACGCGCATTGTATGAAGATCGACGGGATGAATTTAGCCAACCGGCCCGGGTTTGGGCGGAGCTGTTAGGCTTTGCTGACCTTGAAGCGGCGCAAGCGGCGCGCGCAGAAATCGACACCGGCGGGAACAGTTTTGACGCCTTGGTTCGGGCGCGTGGCCTGACACTGGAAGATGTCGATCAGGGTGAGTTAAGCGCGGCTGATGTCCCTGCTCATATTGCCGAGGCCCTGTTCGCCTTAGAGCAGCCTGGCCTTGTGGGCCCCTTGGACACCCCCATCGGTCCCGCGATTTACCGCGTTACAGCAATTTTAGACCCTACCGAGGTGGCCTTTGAAGATGTCGCCGCCGATCTGCGCGCCGAATATGCGGATGATCAAGCCCGACGGCGGATCGTGGCTGCCACGCCAGAGATCGACGATCTGTTGGCCGCGGGCGCGACCCTGGAGGAGATCGCGCAAGACACCGATCTCATCTTGGAAAATTTTGTGTTCCGTGATGGACAAACCTCAACCGCCATTGGCAATTACAGCGCCTTTCGGGGCGCGGCCCTGGCGGCTGAGATCGGGGATTTTCCTGAACTTTTTGAGCTTTCCGATGGGGGGATTTTCATGGTTCGGCTGAATGACATTGTACCCCCCACCCTGCCGCCTTTGGCCGAGGTTGAAAATGTGGTGACCAATGCGTGGTTGGATCAGGAAACAGAACGTACGCTGACCGCTTATGCCGCAGAAGTCGCCAAACGCTTGCAGGACGGTTTGACGTGGCAGGATTTGTTTCTGGAACCAGAACGGGTGGAGCGGTTGTTGCGCGATGGCTTTATTGCCGGTGTCCCACGATCCGCGATTACCGAGATTTTTCAGAACGCGCCGGGTACCGTGCTTTCGGGCATAGGTCCCGAGGGAGAGGCCTATGTCTTGGCCCTTGAAGGCGTTTCTCCTGCTGACTTAGAAGCCGCGGATCTTGCAGCCCAACGCGCTGGGCTGCAAGCCCAATGGCGTCAAAGCCTGGCGCAAGACCTTTATGAGGCGTTTGGAGCCGCCCTGCAAAATGACATCGGTCTTAGCCTCAATCAAACGACCCTGTCTTCTGTGCGCACGTCCTTATTGCAAGGCGGGGGATAGGCCGTGGCGATCGCGCCCGATTTCCAAAGTTTCGCCACCAAGTTTGAGGCGGGCATCCATCAGATCGTGTTCACACGCCTGGCTGCGGACTTGGACACCCCCGTTTCCGTCATGCTCAAACTCACTGGGGCTGAACCGAACGCTTTTATCCTGGAATCTGTGACAGGCGGTGAGGTGCGCGGGCGCTATTCGATCATCGGCATGAAACCAGATCTGATCTGGGAGTGCCGTGGCACGCAGGCACGCCTCAACCGTGATGCACTGTTTGATCCTGATGCCTGGCGCTCAGAGGTGCAAGACCCGCTGACAAGCCTGCGGGCACTGCTGCAAGAAAACCAGATGGACCTGCCGGAGGGTTTTCCTGCCGCCGCTGCCGGCCTGTTTGGGTTTTTGGCCTATGACATGGTGCGCCTGGTCGAACATCTGCCAAACCTCAACCCCGATCCCTTGGACCTGCCCGACGCTGTTCTGTTGCGCCCGTCTTTGGTGGCGGTGCTTGACGGGGTTAAAGGCGAAGTGATCCTTGTGGCGCCCGCTTGGGCACGCTCTGGCCTATCGGCACGGGCCGCATATGCCCAAGCCTCTGAGCGCGTCAGCAATGCCTTGTCAATGCTGGAGCGCGCGCCCATCGGGCAAGAGCGCGATGTCGCGGATGCCAGCGATCTGCCCGCGCCGGTGTCAAATTTTAGCAAGGCGGATTATCTTGGGATCGTGGAACGCGCCAAGGATTACATCCGTGCAGGCGATATCTTTCAAGTTGTCCCATCGCAACGCTGGGTGCAGGATTTCCCGCTGCCCCCCTTTTCGCTTTATCGTGCATTGCGGCGCACCAATCCATCGCCGTTCATGTTTTACTTCAATTTCGGCGGCTTCCAGATCATCGGCGCAAGTCCGGAGATCCTGGTGCGGGTGTTTGACCGAGAGATCACCGTGCGCCCCATTGCCGGAACCCGCCCCAGAGGCACGACTTTTGAGGCCGACCGCGCGTTGGAGGCCGATCTTCTGGCCGATGAAAAAGAATGCGCCGAACATCTGATGTTGTTGGATCTGGGGCGCAATGATGTGGGCCGTGTGGCCAAAATTGGCACAGTACGCCCAACCGAGCAATTCATAATCGAGCGTTACAGCCATGTGATGCATATTGTCTCCAACGTCGTGGGGCAATTGCGCGACGATCAAGATGCGTTGTCGGCCTTGCTGGCCGGCCTGCCCGCGGGTACCGTTTCCGGCGCTCCGAAAATTCGCGCGATGGAAATCATCGACGAATTGGAGCCTGAAAAACGTGGTATTTACGGCGGTGGTGTTGGGTATTTTGCTTCCAACGGCGATATGGATATGTGCATCGCGCTGCGCACAGCGGTGATTGTGAAAGACAAATTATATGTCCAAGCGGGCGGTGGCGTTGTCTACGACAGCAACGCCGAGGCTGAGTATCAAGAAACGGTCAATAAATCCAAAGCCCTGTTAGCAGCGGCACGAGAGGCCGCGCGGTTTGGACGGCGCGGCAATCAATAGTTTTATGTGTGCTTTTCAGCCCTAAAACCGCTCCCACGATCCAAAAACCATGGGAGCGGTTCTCATATCACCCGTGTCCTTAGGCGTCTAAGGTCACCTGTTCCAAAGTTTTAGACGGTGTGATGTCGATGCGACGTGGCTTGAGCGCTTCGGGAACTTCTCTGACCAGATCAATATGCAACATACCGTTTTCATGTACAGCCCCTGTCACATGAACATGATCAGCAAGTTCAAAGCTTTTCTCAAAAGCCCGCGTTGCGATACCGCGGTGCAGGTATTTCCGCTCTGTCTCATCCTCTTTCTTTTTCGCAGAAATGATCAAAGCATTGGGGCGCATCTCGACAGAGAGATCATCTTCTTTGAAGCCGGCAACAGCGATGGAGATCCGATATTGATCATCGCCTGTTTTCTCGATGTTGTAAGGTGGGTATCCCGAGGCATTCCCAGCGTCGGTTTGCATTACGCGTTCAAGCAGATCGGTCATGCGATCAAAGCCAACGCTGGCGCGATAGAGGGGAGTTAAATCATAAGTCCGCATTTTGCATCCTCCTTAGAGCAATACTGTGTTTTGGATCCCTTGAATGAGGGCATCCTGTTAAAATCCAGTCCCTTAACGGCAACTGTGATTTTTAATTGGAGAGCCTATCGCCAAAATTCAAGATGCTTTTATCACCAATACTGATTGTACGTGCCCCCGAAGACGTTGTCCCAGATGATCTGGGCGCATTGGAATTTTGCGGTACGGCTGTTGGCAGACGACTCGGCAATCCAGGGCCAGAGGTGGCAAAATTCGTTTCATAAACCTGTAAAACTTCATCAAACGCATCCGTCATTGTTGGTGCAATTGTGTAAACTTCATCATCAATTTCACCTCCACCAGAGATCACCGAAACAACACTGATTTGTTTGCCTTCGATACGAAAAATTGGCGCTCCTGACGCGCCGGAGGCCCCTGCACAACTCAAAGCCGCCGTTTTATTGATTGGGAACAGAACAGTACAATTGTTTTCAAGTGATGGGACTTCGGTACGACCTTCCGCGTAAGAGACGATATGAATAATGTCACCTTTTTCTATTCCAGGCGTCACAGAGAAGGGGCGAACGCGGATGTCACGTATGGGAAAGGCAAGCTCAATCAACGCAATATCATTGGCCACCATTTCCACACTCGCATTCTCAGTCGGCTCATAGTTAGGATGCGGCACGATGACATTTACCGATCTGGAAATAATGCTTTGCCCATTTCGAAAGCCAGCATCGAACATCAGACTTTCCGGAGACTTTAAATCGCCTGTGGTATCGTCAAATACGCAATGTGCCGCCGTCAGCACGAGCTTGTCACTGATCAATGATGCTGTGCAAAATCCACTGGAAAAATTAAGGCGCCCAACGGCGTTGAACTGCGTCGCGCCGCTACGCGCATTAAGTTCGATCAAATTATCTGCATTCCCGGTTTGCAGTGGTTGTGCGTACCCAGTGCCACATAGTGACATCAGGAAGATGGTAATAATTTTAGAAATCCGTTTCATGGTTGTACTTTAAATTATTTAACCTCTTGAAACAAAGCTTTTGAAGTCTTGCTGCACATTCATTTGTCATGCTGCGCCGCATTCAGCCGCTCCTTGATCAATACTCTATCGTGGCGATGCGTTGTTGCGTATTGGCACTGTCATAATAAGCGGTGAGCAACCGCTCTAAGTCAGTCTCCATCGCAGCGGCCAATGAAACCTCGCGTCCTTGCCAATTCGCTTTGGCAGACACAACAGAAACAAGACGATGATTGTCTCCGTCCTGGATGAAAATTGGTGCGCCCGATGCGCCATGATCAACTGTACAATCGAACATCAAAACTTTGTTGTCCCGCGCCAGCATATGACATGCATTTTCAAAAGAAGGCGCGTTGGCTTTTTGTTTGGAATAGGAAACGATTTGCATGACATCGCCAACAGCGCTTTGATGGCGTTCACTCATTTTCATAGTGTTTAAGGTCTGTATGGGGTTATCTAATTCCAAAAGAGCTATATCGTTCCCAACACGACCAAGAAGATCATATTCCGTGATGTCATAAGAAGGATGAAGCACAACGCGTTTGATACCGCGATATGCAAGCGCATGCCCATCACGATACCCAACATGAAATTCAAGAGAATCAATCGGTACAGGCGTTCCATCATATTTATCAAACAGGCAATGCGCCGCCGTGATCACCACGTCATTGGCCACAAGTGAGGCCGTGCAAAAGCCTGTGTTTCCAATGTTTAAACGTCCCACAGAACGCCATACTTGAGGGCCATCTGTGAAATTTGTTTGAGATATTTCAACAAACTGGTTTTGGGCGTTCACTTCAAATGTGATAAACATGCCAAAGCAAAAAATCAGTTTTAAAATAGGTCGCATGGGACACCCTAAAAATTTTCTTGTGCGATCAAAATTAGAGGGCGATGCGGGCGTTATTTGGACTAAGACAGTACAGTGTCAGGGCGGTTTAGAGGCAAATCTAGACAGTTTAAGTGGAACTATGGCCCAGTCAGGCACAGTATGTCAGGATCGACAAACAATCGCCGCATTCCTGATCTGGTCTGAAAACAATACCTGTTACGATTGAAAATTCGGCACTGTGACAACAAACGCCTCAAGAATCCTATGGGCATACGTGTGCCAGCCCTCTAAAAGTCAATTATGATTACGCTTGAGTCTGTATTTGTTCTTTCTCGCCTTGATTTGTTCGCGCTGGCAACAGTCCTAGTGTTGTGGCTAAGCGTTGGCCTTGTGATCGAGAATCCACCTGCCAAAAGACTGTCGGTCACGGTTCTGATGGCTGACTATCGTCGGGAATGGATGCATCAGATGATCACCCGCGTGCCGCGTATTTTCGATGCGACGATTCTGGCAACCCTGCGCCAGGGGACGACTTTTTTCGCTTCTTCGAGTTTGATTGCCATTGGCGGCATGATTGCGGTGCTGGGTAACACAGACCGTCTTGTCACATTGACCCAAGATCTGCCGCTGGCGTCGCAACCTACGATCTTGTGGGAGCTAAAACTGCTTTTTGTGACGTTTTTCTTTGCCCATGCCTTTTTGAAATTCGTTTGGGCCAACCGTCTGTTCGGCTATTGCGCTGTGATTATGGCCGCTGTGCAAAATGAGGCCTGTGCCCAAGCCGATCTGCGGGCCAGCCAAGCGGCTGAACTCAACATCCGCGCCGCCTTGAACTTTAATCGCGGCTTACGATCCGTTTATTTTGGTCTGGCGGCTTTGGCATGGATTTTCGGCCCCTTTCCGCTGATAGGCGCAAGCGTCCTGGCCGGTTGGACATTGATTTCACGGGAGTTTGCATCGCATGCGCGCAATCAACTCTTGCGTGTGGCGCAATAATATCCCTTCGCCGTGCTCTTAGAACAACATCTCAAACCTAAAATCCGAATTATGGATACAGTTTTTTGTTCACAAGCCTTTAATATTTATTTAATGTTTCACAGACTGCATCCCAAAGTGGGGTGCGGCCTTTTATGAATGGGAGGAAATTATATGGATCGTCGTTCCTTTTTGCGCACCTCAGCCTTGGGGGGCAGTGCCGCTGCAGCGAGCACGCTTGCAGCACCTGCTTATGCGCAAGGCAAACGTACACTGACACTTGTGACAACATGGGGCCGTGGCCTGGCCGGTGTCCATGACGCAGCCCAGCGCTGTGCCGACACAATCACCGCCATGACGGATGGAGATCTCACCATCGACCTGAAAGCAGCTGGTGAGCTTGTCGGCGCGTTCGAGGTGTTTGACGCGGTGACCGCGGGCCAAGCGGATATGTATCATGGGGCGGACTACTACTTTGTTGGTCAACATCCAGGGTATGCCTTTTTTACCGCTGTGCCGTTTGGCATGACCGCGCAAGAGCTTGTGAACTGGTACTACCATGCCGGCGGTATGGAATTGCATGACGAGTTGGGCGAAATTTTTGGCCTCAAATCGTTCCTTGCGGGCAACACAGGCGCGCAAGCCGGTGGCTGGTTCCGCGCGGAAATCAATGGCCCAGAAGACTTCAACGGCCTGAAATTCCGCATGCCTGGCTTGGGTGGCAAAGCCCTTGGCAAACTTGGCGCGTCTGTCCAAAACCTGCCTGGCTCAGAAGTTTATCAAGCCTTGGCCTCTGGTGCGATTGACGGGACTGAGTGGATTGGCCCCTGGGCCGATGAAAAAGCTGGCTTCCAAGAGATCACCAAAATCTATTATACTGCCGGCTTCCATGAGCCAGGTGCCGGGCTTTCGCTGGCCATGAACCGAGAGGTCTATGACAGCCTGTCGCCTGCCCATCAGAAAGTTTATGAGGTTGCCGCCGGTGAAGCCCACCAGTGGAACCTTGCGCAATTCTTGGCCGAGAATGGAACAGCGTTGCAGCGTTTGGCCGCCGGTGGCGTTCAGATGCGTGAATTCCCAGACAGCGTATGGGATGCCTTTGGCACGGCTGCCAACGAAGTCCACCAGGAAAACATGGGCGATGAGATCTACAAGAAGATCTACGACAGCGCCATGGCTTCGATGCGGGCGTCTTCATCTTGGATTGAACGTTCCGAAGGTGCTTATCGCGCACAGCGGGACCGCGTTCTGGGCTAACGCCTGAAAGCAAAGCACTTCTTAAGCATCAGGATCTGCGCCCCTCCAGAGCGGTGGGGCGCGTCCCAAAACCCAACAAGAGGGTGTGCACCAATTAAAGGGGGAGAGGCGCGATGGACGCGATTTGGTGGATCATAACCAATATCGGCATGGCCTTTTATAATTTTGGCCACGCGCTGACCCATCCTTTGACGTGGCTCAACTGGTCGGATCGGGAGGCGCTGGTCCGTTTCATCTATTACGGTGGGTCGGTTGAGTTTTTCTTCTTCGTATTCACAACCGTTCTGGTGCTCACGGGTATCGGTGTTTGGAAACGAACATTTCTTTGGAGCCTCGTGCGCGGGCTCGAAGGTTTTGCCAATGGCCTGGGGCGCTTTGCCGCTTGGGCCGGGTTGTTGATGGTGCTGCAACAAGTGATGATCGTGTTTTTGCAGCGCATCTTTCGGGTCTCGGAAATTTCCCTGGGGCCGTTTGCCCCTTTCGGCTACAAACTCTGGGACCAATTCACGCTGATCAACTTCGATCTGAGTTGGTGGTCGGAGGAACTCAAGCTCTATAATGCCATCGTCGTCTGCCTTTGTGTCAGCTATACCTTTGTGCAAGGCGGGCATGTGCGGGTCGATCTGGTTTATGCTGCGGTCTCTCATCGCACCAAGCGGGTGATTGATATGTTTGGCTCGCTGTTTTTTATGATCCCCGCCATCACACTCACCTGGATGTATGCTTGGTATTTCATGTGGCGGCATTTGGTGACGCCGAAAGTCTCCGCCTCTGACCAGATCGACCTTTTGCTGCGCAAGGCGCGCATTATGAAATGGAATGTCGAGACCATTGGCTTTAGCCCAAATGGGTTTAATGCTTACTTTTTGTTCAAGGTTCTGATTGTGCTGTTTTGCGCCACTGTCTTTCTACAGGCCGTGGCCTTTTTCTGGCGCAGCTACCTTGAGTGGCGCGAAGGTGAGGACAGCGCGGGCAAATACCTTGACAAGGACACCCTGGGCGATGCCGATGCCGAACGCGCTGCCGAAATCCACTAAAGGAACTATGCGATGTTTTTAGGTTTAGATGGCATTGAGATCGGCCTTTTGATCGTTTTCCTGTGTCTGTTTAGCGGCATCATGTCCGGTTTTCCGGTGGCCTTTGCCATTGGCGGTGCTGGGGTGATCTCTTTTGGAATTATCGCGGCCCTTGATGGTGCGGGCCTACTGATCCACCAAGCGATTGATACCGGCAGCGCGGAATATGCCGCATTGATTGCCGAAGGTGTGGCGCGGGAGGCGATTTCCGTCTTCCGCTATCCCGAATTGCCGCGTGTGGAAGAGGCGCTGTTCCCAGGGGGCTGGGAACAGGCAATGGACCGCAACCTGAGCTTCATCGTCAACCGGATGAATGAACGGGTGATCGCAGGCGCCTCGATCGAGACGCTTCTCGCGGTGCTGATGTTCGTGATGATGGGGATCACGCTGGAACGCTCCAAGATCGCCAACGATCTGTTGACCACCATGGCACGGGTCTTTGGGCCGATGCCGGGGGGTTTGGCCGTGTCCATCGTCATTGTGGGGGCGTTTCTGGCGGCCTCGACCGGGATTGTCGGCGCGACAGTTGTGACCATGGGGCTTTTGGCCCTGCCCACCATGCTGCGCAATGGCTACAGCCCTGAGTTATCTACCGGCGTGATCGCGGCCTCGGGCACCTTGGGGCAAATCATTCCGCCCTCGATCGTGATCGTCCTTCTGGGAACACTCGCAGGGGATTTATACTCCACCGCCCAGGAAGAGCGCGCGCAGCTTGTGGGATGCTCCGATGCGCTGACCTATCTGGGGGAGCCAGCGGTTGTGTCTGTCGGCACATTGTTCCAAGCGGCCCTGTTGCCCGGAATTTTGCTCGCTGCCCTTTATGCAGGCTATGCCTTTGGCTTTGCGCTCCTGAACCCTGCCAAAGCGCCGCCGGTTCAGTTCGATGCCGATGCAACTTCTGTGATCACAGGCCGAGACGCGCTGACCTGGTTTTGTGCCGTGCCGGTTGGCATTATCCTGGCCGGTGTGCTTGCGGGACAGGTTGGCCTGATCGGCTCCCAATCCATCACCGTGGGCAGCTATAGCGAAGCGGGGGAAACGGCGTCCTTGCGGACCAATGTCTCGGACAGTTGTCAGGCCGCGATGATCGATCTGCATGGACAAGACGCCTGGGATCGCGCGGTGGCGGAGCAAGAGGCGATCAATGCCGCCGGTGGCGTTGTTCAAGCGCAGGAATTGACCGCAGAACAGCGCGCCGCGTTACGGGCCGAGGCCGTGGCCAATGCCGCCCCGATTGGCAGCGGTGTGGCGGTGTTGTTTCTGGGCCTCGCCCTGGTTTTGGCAACAGCCCGCGGCATCAACCCACTGGCCGATCCTCGCCCGCTATTGATCGGAGCCGGTGGCGTTCTGCTGGCCCTGGTGTTGGATATTGCCCTGATTGGCCCGTTGACAGATCCCGGCATCAGCTTTTTGATCCTGGCGCTGCCCTTGGCGATTACGCTTTGGGGCTTGATGCCCGCCATGGAGCGGTTGGCGCAAAACGATTTGTTGCGCGTTGTGTTCCCACCACTGGTTTTGATCGTGGCCGTTTTGGGCTCCATCCTGGGTGGGATCACCAACCCCACCCCGGCAGCCGCCCTTGGCGCGGCAGGGGCCATTATGCTGGCGGCTTACCGCAAACTGACCGAGGAACATAAATCAGGTCGCATGATCTTGCTGGCCAGCCTTGCCCTGGTTGTGATGCTGCTCTTTGGGATCAACTTTGATTTGCGCACGGGTGTCAGCACGCTCACAGTGGGCGATATCATTGCCCGGGTGATTGCGCTCATCGCGTATCACATCGCCTTTGGCGGGCTGCTTTATGGCGCTTGGGTGTTATTCCGCGCCGGTGTTCTGTCACCCGTGGTGCGAGAGACAGCCAAAGTCACCTCGATGGTGTTCACGATTTTGATCGGTTCACAACTGCTGAACCTGGTGGTGATTTCCTTTGGCGGCGAACATTACATCCAGGAATTTCTGCGCAGCTTCGACAGTGAGATCACGGTGTTCCTCATTGTGATGCTGGTGTTGTTCATCCTGGGCTTTGTCCTCGATTTTCTGGAGATCATTTATATCGTCATTCCCATTGTGGGACCAGTGATCTACGGCGGCACGATGGATCCCAAGTGGGTGACGATCATGATCGCGGTCAATCTGCAAACCTCATTCCTGACCCCGCCTTTTGGATTTGCGCTGTTCTACCTCAGAGGGGTCGCGCCCCGAGAGGTGACCACTGGCCATATCTACCGGGGCGTTTTGCCGTTCGTGTTGATCCAGGTTCTGGGTCTGGCCATTCTGTGGACCTTTCCCTCTGTGGTCACGATTGTTCCAGACCTCTTGCCCGCCAATTAGAGCCTGCTGCGCCTCAGGGGGGGCGTGCCCGCGATCACTGTGAGAGGGTTTGCGCCAACCGCATCAACTGAAGTGCTTCACTGCGGTGTGCTGTTGGATTTTGCGTCACGGCCGCTTCGGTAAAGTCCAGCGCTTCGCTCCAGGACCAATCGCCCAGGGCGGTAGTCCCGCGCAAGAGCTGGCCAAAGCCTGCCATGGCCACGGCAAATCGTGCCTCTGTGTCAAGCGCGCTGACCTCAGTTGGCAAAACCGCCTCAATCAGTTGGCTTGCGGTGTCATCGGGATTTTTATACCGCAACCGCAGATACCCCGTTTCCGCGCTGTCCGGCACCTCCGCAACGCTGTAGCGCAAAGGCTCGGTCAATCGTGCCGGGCTGCCCACGGGGGTGAGTTCATAAAGCGCTGTGACGCTGTGACCCGCGCCAATGTCACCGGCATCAACCCGGTCATTGTTGAAGTCTTCGCGCGCCAGCGCCCGTGTCTCATAGCCAATCAGGCGATATTCCGCGATTTGTGCCGGGTTGAATTCGATCTGGATTTTCACATCGCCCGCGATGGGCACAAGCGATTGGACATTGTCCACCAGTACTCTTTGCGCCTCTAAGGCTGTGTCGATGTAGGCGGCCTGGCCATTGCCCGCTTGGGCCAGTGCTTGCATCAAAGCGTCATTCAAATTGCCGCGACCGAAACCCAAGATGCTGAGGCTTGTGCCCTGATCCCGGCGGGCTGTGATGAAATCTTCCATGGCGTCAGGACTGGACAGACCGATGTTAAAATCGCCATCGGTGGCCAAGATCACCCGCGACAACCGCCCATCGCCCTGCCCTTGAGCGGCCAGATCATAGGCGGTGGTAAGTCCTGTGGCCCCGGCGGTGCCGCCCCCGGCTGTCAACCGCATCAGGGCGGCGTCGATCGTGCTGCGCTCAGAGACAGGTGTTGGTTCGAGCGCGATTTCCGAAGACCCGGCATAGGTGACCAGCGCCACGGTATCGTTTGGATTGAGCGCGCCGAGCAGCATGGCGAAGGATTTTTGCAACAACGGCAGCTTATCGGGTGATTGCATCGAGCCTGAGGTATCAATCAGAAACACAAGGTCCAGCGGGGGGCGTTCAACACCCTCCCTGCCCTGAATGGCCACATGCAAAAGCTGCGTATCCGGGTTCCACGGGGTTGTGCTGAGCTGGGTGTGAACGGCAAAGGGCACATCCTCTGTCGGACTTTGGTAAGCGTAATCGAACGCATTGATAAATTCCTCAATGCGGACAGCCTCTTTGTGTGGCAGGCTGCCCGATTGCAACCAGCGTCGCGCAATCGCGTAGCTGGCGGTATCCACATCGATCGAGAAGGTGGAGACAGGTTCTTCCACCGTCACTTTGACGGGATTGTCGTCTTCAGACGCAAAGCGGTCTGTGGTGGAGGGCTCAGGGAAAATCAGACTTTTGGGTTGTACGGCTTGCAGTTGTTGCGCTGGCGCGGCGGAAAAAACTCCCTCTGTCCTCGCCCTGGGGGCGGCAAGCTGGCTGGTGCTGTGTGTAGCAACATCCATGCCGTCAGCCGCAGAAGCCGCATCTAACTGCAACATTTCTAAAGAAGGCGAGGGGGACAAAAGCTCTGAAGTGTCCTGAACTTGTTGTGTAGCAATCTCGGGGGCTTTGAGCGGAGATGTCGGTGGAGACCACATATCCTGAGTGGCGAACAGACCAACCCCCACAACGACGAGCGAAGAGGTGACGTAAAGCGCCGGGCGCAAAGAAGATGCAAACATATCGTATATCCTTGTCAAGATCCCAGCCCTTTGTGACTGGTTATCCTTCTGACGCCCCGCAACATCCGTTTCTTGGGCGCGCGCAAAATTTTCTTTGGCCAAAGCCAAAACTTGCGCCTTAGCGGTTGGATCTGGTTGCGGTGTGCGTTTGAGACCCGCCACCAATTTATCGAATGCGCTCATTCTCTGTCCTCCTCCGCTTGCACACGCAAACGGCGTTTGATCTCTGACATGCGCCAGGCCACTGTGCCTTCGCTGACGCCCAAGGCTTTGGCGGCCTCTGCTTGGGTCACGCCCTCTGTCACCGTGAGGGCCAGCGTATCGCGCAAATCCTCCGGCAGGGTTTGCATGGCCTCTATCAACCAACCCTCTGCCGCTTCCGCCTCCTGGGCCTCTGCGCGCCTTAACGTCTCGACATCGCCCCACTGTGCCGCGGCTAGGCCATGGCGGACGGCTTTGCGGCGTCGATCGTGGGCGGCATTCACCGTTACGCGGTAAAGCCAGGTTGAAAATTTAGACTGCCTGGCATAGCTTGTGAGCTTTACAGGCAAAGCCAGGCAAATATCCTGTGTCAGATCCTCGGCTTCTGCCCTTTGACCTGTCAACCGATAGGCCAGGGCAAACACGCGATCATAGACCTGGTCTATGAGCTGCGCAAAAGCAGATGCATCGCCTGCCGCTGCCGCAAGGGCCAAATCTTCTTCGGGCGCTTTCATAAGCATCATAAACCTATGACGTTCGGGCGACGTCAATCCTTGGAAGCCCAGATATAAAAATACAAACGATAAGCCTATGGATGATATAACTGCTGCCGTTCCGCACAGTCCAGCAAATCAAGAAGAGAATGTCACCCAAAGCGGCCAATGGTCAGAGCCTTTGGCGTTTTCATCCACAGTGCAATGCACCACTTTCGGCGCCAAAGAGGCAGAGACAAAGCAATGATCGATCCGCTGGCCGTTCGGATGGGTCCGTCCGGCCTCTTCGGCATGTCCCGCCAGAACCCAAGCATCCAAAAGCCCGTCGCGATTGGTCAACCGCCCATAGCCAGGGGCTCTGCCCCCAATCAAAAAATCGTATTCTGCGCTGTCTGGTGTGAAGTTCATATCCCCCATCAAAATGACATCGCGGGGCATGGGTGGCTCTGGCTCCTCGGTCCAGCCGGCCTCTGGGTTAGGATGGCCGCCACACCAGGCCCCACCTTCGCCGGGGGCTGCATCCAGGATCTCTTTGATCCGCGCCACTTGTGGCAACCGTGTCACCGGGCTGAGGTGACTAAGATGCACGGAATAAACACGCAAGGCCCCAAGGGGGGCGGCGATCACAGCCTCTAGGATCCCCTGTTGAATGGAATGGTGCTGCCGGTCGCCCCACTTTGGCAGCGGGAAATTGCGCGACGACAGGATCGGCCAGCGGCTCAGGATCATTGTGCCGAACTGCTTGCGGCGCGAGATGATGCGGCCATTGTCGGTGTAACTGGCATCCATGTCGAGATTGGCGCCATACACCCAATGATGTTGCGGCAAAGCCTCTGCAATCACAGCCGGTGTGTCTACCATACCGCTGCGGTGCCAAAAGCGATCCACCTCTTGTAAGGCAATGATATCAGCCTCTGTGATTTCACCTGCAATCCGTGCCAAATCATGGACGCCATCAGACCCAAGCCCATATTGGATGTTGTAGCTGACACATTTGATCATTCGCTTGCCTCCAAAACACGCAAAGCAACATCAAGATAGTCGTGATTGATGTAATGGACCCCGGCCTTTGCAAACACCTCAAACGGTTGTGGTGCGGGGCTTTCGGTGTATCCCATAATCTCCAAACCCGCAGCACGGGCCGCCGCAATGACCCCAGGCGTGCATTCATGGGCCACAATCTCAATCAGATCCGCGCCGTAAAGATCACGCGCAACGGAAACAGTGCGCGCGATAGACAAGATGATCATCTGGCGCAGCTCAGGGGCGGCGGCGCGGGTGCTGGCGCGCATCTCTGGTTTGAACGAGAAGGTAAAACTATCCTCCATCATGCCCGTTTCCCGCAAAATCCCGGCCAGTGTCTGGGCATGACACCATTTCACCTCCACATAAGCGCCCGCGCCACGGCTTTTGAGATAGTCCAGGTAAGCGTCTAGCCGGGGCACGCGCTGCCCTTCGAACTCAGGGGCGAACCAGCGCCCTGCATCCAAAGCATCCACTTGCGCAGACGTCATCAGCTCTATCGGCCCTTGACCATCTGTCGTGCGGTCCACCGTGCGGTCATGCAGCACATAAAGCACACCATCGGCACTTTCGCGCACATCAAGCTCAATCATATGCGCGCCTTTGTCCAGGGCGGCTTGCGCGGCAGCAAAAGTGTTTTCCGGCGCAATCAAAGACGCGCCTCTGTGGCAGACCAAACGCGGGCTCACAACGCCACCTGTGTTGTGATAAGCTCATGATCGGACAAATAAGCCCCCTGCTCCGACACCGCCGCATGGACCGCTGGGCCATAGGCGTTGACACCCCGCACAAAGAGCCAATCCAGGGTTTTGAGCGGGTAGTCAACCGGCTTGCCGGGCGCGGCCCGCGTTGTTGGCGCGCCTGTGTTGCAGGGGCGCCAATCAAAACCCCCTGCAGCCAACGTGTCAAAGCACGGCTCCCAACGCGCGGGTATGTTGAGGATATCGGCTTGACGTTGCCCGGTGAACGCGGCGGTGTTGAGATCCCCGCCAACCACGCAGGAACCGTCGCTTAATGCGTCCAAAAGCGTTTGCGTTTGCGCCTGACGCCCTTTTGCGTCTGATTGGCTTTCATAATGCACAGACACAAATGAAATCGGGCCATTTGCAAGTCTGATATCCGCGCAAATCGCCATGCGCCCCCCGACCCGCCGCTGACCATCGCCTTTTGGCGCCCCCGTGAACCAAGCGCCCCAATCATCGAGCAAGATCACCTTAGGATTTTCTAACGGAAACCGCGACAGGATCGCATTGCCATGCAAACCGCTTTTGTTGGGGACGTCCACGAACAGCCCGGTCTCATAGCTGTCGCCGGTGCCAAGTTCCACAAACTCAACACCAAACACATATCCCATGCCTAAGGCGGCGGCCAAATCGCGAACCGTGTGACGTTGGCCAGAGCGCGCCATGCCGATGTCCATCTCGGTGGCCAGCACAACATCGGCCCCAACGCGACGCAAAAGCGCGGCACTGTCTTCAACCCGTTTGCACCGTTCGATGTTCCAAGCCGCAACCGTCAGCGTTGTGGGAACTGGCACGGCAACCGGTGGCGGCGCAGCCTCCATCGTTTGCAAACACGGCCAGGCCGCAAGGTAGTGGGCATGCCGTTCAGCGGTTGCAGGGCCATGCGCGGACTCGGCCCGTTCTTCCAGGGAGGGCGGCTGGATATCAGAAACTGTGTGGATGAGCAGGTTACGCATCCGCCGCTTGCCACGTGATGGGCCCCTCCATAAGCTTTTGATCGCCGTCAAAGGCGATGACGTCCTCAGACTTGAACTGCAAAGCCAGACGATCCCCATCGCGGAACCGGCTGGTGGGTGTGGGTTCCAACATCTTTAGTTCCCCCAAATCCGTGGCACAGGTGATCAAACTTTCGCGCCCCATCGGTTCAACATGCAGGACCGAGGCGGGAATGCCGCTTTCCGAAGCATGCAAGGCTTCGGGTCTGATGCCAATGACGTCTGCCCCGTCTGGCGCTGTAATCCCAGGTGCCCGCGCGTCAATGAAGTTGATCGGGGGAGAGCCGATAAATCCCGCCACAAACCGGGTGCTGGGGCGGGCATAAAGATCATGGGCGGTGCCCACTTGTTCAATCCGGCCCGCGTTCATGCAGACAATCCTGTCCGCCATGGTGGTTGCTTCGATCTGATCATGGGTGACAAGGATGGTGGTCACGCCCAACTCCCGCGTCAGGCGGCGGATCTCGGCCCGCATATTCAGCCGCAGGGTCGCATCGAGATTGGACAAAGGCTCATCCAGCAGCAAAAGGTTCGGCTCTTTGATCAAAGCGCGCGCCAGCGCCACCCGCTGTTGCTGCCCGCCCGACAGTTCAGAAGGGCGGCGATCCAGCAAGCCGTCAACCTGCACCAGCGCGGCCATATCGTGGGCCTTAGCCTCAGCATTGTCTAACTTTTGAAACCGGGTTGGAAACAGGATGTTTTTCAGCACCGACATATTGGGATAAAGCGCGTAAGATTGGAACACGATGCCGACATTGCGCATCCGTGCCTCGACATCGTTCACACGTGCCCCATCGAACAGAATGTCACCGCTAGTTGGCATATAGACGCCCGCCAGCATAAAAAGTGTTGTGGATTTGCCACAACCAGAGGGACCAAGGATCGCCACAAATTCGCCATCGGCAATCTCCAGAGAGATATCATCAACGGCGACCACATCGCCCCATGTCTTACTGAGCCCGTTTAAGGTGATACGTGCCATTAGCCCTTGATCCCTCCAAAGGTCATTTGTGTCAGATACCGCTGGCAGAACAGATAGAGCGCCAGCGACGGGATGATGTAGAACACCGAGACTGCGGCCACCAGCCCATAGTCGACGCCCATCACATCCTCGGCCACATAGTAAAGATAGGTAGACATCACCCAGTAGGAATTGCCTGTGCGCAGGGCGGTGACAAAGACATATTCCTCCCAGCCTTGGATGAATCCCAGAACTGTAATGGCAATCAGCCCCGGCACCACTTGCGGCAGAACCACGTACCAAAAGGCTTCGCGCCGGGACGCTCCATCGGTCATGGCCGACATCTCAATGTCCCAGGGTACGGCATCGAAAAAGCCTTTCATGATGAAGATGAAAAACGGCAGTTGAATGGCGGTCAGGACCAAGATCGGCCCCGCCAGCGTGTTCAACAGCCCGATCCAGAAGATCACCAGAAAGATCGGGATGGCCAGCATCCAGGGGTGAAAGACCTCGATCAACAAAAGCCCTTGCAGAAAGGCCGACCGTCCGCGAAAGGTAAAGCGGCTGATGTAATAGCCTGCCAAAGTCGCCACAGTGACTTTCAGGAAGGTGGAGGACAAGGCCACCAGGAACGAGTTGACAAATGCTTCCCACACCCAGGGGAATTGCCCGCCTGCTGTGGCCGCGCCGCGGATTTCTTCAATGAGGTTGGGGGTGATGAGAAAACGGAAATTCCGCAGATGCAGCTCATCCCCCACCAGCACCCAAAGCCCCAGGACAATCGCCCCTGAACAGACCAAAGCGGACAACAGCCTGTGCCGTGGCAAAGCCAGATGTAAGGCGACATAGGCCAGCGTGCCTGGCACCAAGACGGCACAGGCCCGCCAAAGCACATCGCTTTCCACCCCTCCGGTCCGCGCCGACAGCGCGATGACCAGCATCCAGAAGAACGGCAACAGCACGGGAATGGACACAAGTGTCAGAAACACAATCAACAATGTCGATTTCAGCAAACGTCCCCGGCGTGAACGGCGGGCCAAAGCGTCCCAATCGGGGGCCTGCGCCATCACTGCACCTCAATCCGGGGCCGCGCCAGCAGCCGCTGCATGTTCGTCAGCCGCCACAGAACCATGGCCACAGCCATACCAATGACAATCAGGATCAGTGTAATGGCCGCCCCATAGGCATATTGGCCCGAACCGATATCGGGCGCGAGTGTCTTGGTATAGGCCAGCATCGACATGGTCATGGTCTGCCGCGCAGGCCCCATAATCAGGAAGATATATTCAAACGACACCAACAGCGCCAGCGTTTGGAACACGGTGATATAGCTCAGCGGCCAGCGTAACGCAGGCAGCACAATATGACGTAGGATTGACAAACTCCCGGCCCCATCGGCGCGGGCGGCATGAAATAAGTGCTGGGGAATCGAGCGGATGGCGGAGGTCAGGATCAACATCCCCAGGCTTGCGCCAATAAAGCCGTTGGCAAACACGATCAGCGTCAGCGGTGCGTCGAGCTTCATGTTGATCGGTTCAAACCCTGCCACGGAAATGATCTGGTTGAGCAAGCCGCGCTCGGTCGGGTCAACAGTCCAAAGCCACAACAGCCCATAGACCACCGAGGGGCTCATCCGTGGCAACAGCCAAACGGCACGGTAAAGCCCGCCTAACCAATCGGGAAGGGCCGTGGTGGTCAGCGCCAGCACCAGCGCAAAGCCGACATTGAAAAAGGCCAACGTGAAAAAAATATAGATCGCCGACAACGACAACGCACGATAGAAAGACCCGCGAAGTTCATACCCCCACCAGCTGTCCTCGGACGGACGGGCGAGTTTCTGGAATTGCGCGGTGGTGAATTCCCCAACCCGCACCGTCTGGTTCATATCGGTAAAGGCGACAACCAGATCGACGATGATCGGCACGATCAACAGGCACACAATAAACACAATCGCCGGTCCCAGAAAGACCAGCGCGTTTGTCGTTTGTCGGGATACGAGTGCCATGTTCAAAGCAGGGGCCCGCGCGCCATTCAACGACGCACGGGCCAAATCTGATTAGTCAAGAATGATCACATCATCGCCAAGCTCGACTTCAAGCTCTTCGATGACCATCTCTGCGGCCTCTGCCGGGCTCATCTCACCCGTTTCCACCGCTTGCACGCCGGTGTAGGTGATCGCGTTGTACTGACCGATTTTGGCATGGTTCGGCATGAACTCTGCCCGTGCCAAAAGCGGTGTGCCCGCCACAAGCGCCCACCCGTTTTCCTGGAACTCTGGCATAGCGACCTGGCCAAAGGTGATCGGCGTGTGGTTGGTTGTCACCGCATGGGCCGTGTTTGGAACCGGCAGGGAGGCCATGGCCACAAGCAAGGCCGCCAGGTCTTTATTCTCGGTTTCGCCCACGATGTAGACAATCGGGTGGCTAAGGTTTTTTGGCTCACCGCCTTTTTCACCGGCTGGGGCATGGATCCAGGTGAGTTTGTCGAAGTAATCTTCCGCCCCTGTCAAGCCAAAAGCCTCCATCTGCGCGCCGACGTTCCAAATCCCGTGGAACTTCGCCAAAGCATCACCGCCACGGAAAGCCGCATGGGTGCTGTCCCAGCTGTAGCTGGTCATATCCGCAGGCAAAGAGCCATTGTCGACACAGTACTTCAGCCAACCATAGTAGTCTTCGAGGCCAGAGCGGGTGATCTGAAGCTTGGCTTCTTCATCGTTGTAAATGTCGATCCCGAAAGAGGCCATGGCCATTTGGAAATCAGGGCCAACATTCGGGCGATGCACCCAGCCGATTTTCGCCGCACCACTGTCCACAGCTTCGGCCGCGAGATCACAGAAATCAAACATGGTGAATTCACCGGCATCGACCTGGCCTGGGAGCGCGTCGATAAAGGCCTCATCTTTGCCCATCGCGCGCAGGATGTCGTTGTTGAGGAAGAACATACGGATCTCACTGTCTTGTGGGATGCCATAACGCTCCCCCTTATACATCACAGAGGTCCAAAGTTCTGGGATCATATCGTCATAGAACCATGGGCTGGCCGCGATATGCTCTTCCAGGTTTGCCGCCAAGCCCGCCTCGACAAAAGAGCCGATCCACTCATGGGCGGCCACCGCGATGTCCGGCGTATCCCCCACGGAATGGGCTTTCAACAGGTCAAGCGCATCGGCGTCAAATCCACGGGCATTGGTTTCGATCAAGTTGATCTCAACCCGTGTCTCAGAGCCCGCAGCCTCAAACATACGGTTGAGTTGTTCAGCCGCTTGCACGATGTTTCCAGCCCGCAACGGGCCAGAGCGGTCGGCGCGCGACCAAAGATCAATCGTCACGGTTTCCGCCGCAAGCGAGCTTGCCGCAGCAAGCGCAATAAGGCTGGCACCAGCCAATTTCAAATAGGTCATTGAGTCCCCCAATTTTTAATACACAAAGCCTACGCTTAAAAATGTAACAAACCGATGATGTTTTGGCTTCTATTGTGTAAAAACTGCCTGCACACATCCACGCGAAATCCAAACTTTCTTATCAAGTGTCATTAAGCCGTTACATCACCCGCTTAAACGCTGTCGCGGAGAGAACGGATTTAAGATGATGCAGGTAGATCAGACCCTTTCAACGCTGTCGCGCGCGGATGCAGGACGGTTGAAAGCATTTGCAGAAACGCTCCTTCCACAGCTGGAGGACATTGAGGTTTTGCAAAACCGTTCTGGCTTGGTGATGGTGCCGATGCGCGATACCGCGCAAGGCACGGCGTTTCACTTGGGGGAAGTGCTGGTGAGCGAAGCTCATATTCGCTCTGGCACCAAAGACGGTTATGGTATGCGCAAAGGCCATGACCTTGAAGCCGCCATGGCCATGGCGGTTGTCGATCTTGCCCAGACGTTGGGCGTGGAGAGAACAGCCTGTGAAACCTTTTGCCAAGCGGAAGCCGAGGTCCAACAGCAAGAAGACCAAGACCAGCTGAGACGGATCGAAGCCACCCGCGTGTCGATGGAGACGTTCTGATGTCGGTTGCGCCGTCGCCCGAGGAAACCCGCGCCAATCAAACCTACGCGGCATTGTTGTGGGCGCTGAGCCGTCCCGGTCAAATCAAAGAGCTCCCCTGCGCAGGGGAGGCTTGCATTATTGAGGCTTTGATTGACCGAGAGACCCGCGTGCATTGCGCAGAGCCGGACTTAATGTCCGCGCTTTTGCGCACCGGGGCCGAACTGGTCACCTTGCCCCAAGCGGATCACGGTTTTCTTGGGATCTGCGAAAGGGCAGAGGTTTTGAAAGATGTTGCCCAGGGCTCTGACCTTTATCCAGATGCGGGGGCGACACTGGTGATCCGGGCAAAATTACATCAAGGGCGCAAACTGCGCCTGACTGGTCCCGGTGTTGATGGTCGCGTGACACTTACCATAGACGGGCTCCCAGACGGGTTTTGGACTTTACGCGCCCAGGTGATGCGCTACCCCATGGGGTTTGACATCTTTTTGATCGATGGGGCCAGAATTGTTGGTCTGCCCAGATCCTGTGCGGTGGAGGTTCTCTGATGGCTTATGTTGCAACACGTGGTGGCGAACGCGCCATCGAACAATCGGAGCGGCTTTTCCGGGCAGAACTCGGCCGCATCGATGCGGCGCGCGTTGCCGAAATTAAAACAGCGATGCCGTATTTGATTGACCGTGTGATGGGCGAAGCTTCCCTCTATAGCGAGGATCTGGCCGCGCTCGCCCTGGCGCAAACCGGGGGCGAGATGTTCGAGGCGGTGTTGCTGTTGCGGGCCTGGCGCACGACGCAACCTAGGCTGACCGTTGCAGAGCCGGTGGAGCAGACACAGCTTTTCACACACCGGCGTATCTCGGCGGCGTTCAAGGATATTCCAGGCGGGCAGGTTTTGGGCCCAACACTTGATTACGCCCATCGAATTCTGGCCACCGACGTGCTGCAAGGCCAAGACTATGTGCCCAGCCCTGTCACACCTGCCGATACACCTGCACCTGCACAGCAGCCGTCTGTCAGCACTTGGCAGGCTGAGAATGATTTGGTCGATGTGCCGCCACATGATACGACAGAGGGCAATGACATCCCCGACCTGACGCGGGAGCCGCTTTTGTTTCCCGCCAAACGCGCCCACACCTTACAAAGCCTGGCCCGTGCGGAAACAGGGGGGGTGCTGGCCTTGGGGTATTCCGCGATGCGCGGCTATGGCGCGGCCCATCCCACGGTCAATGAATTGCGGTTGGCGGAGGCTGAGATACGGGTCGAGCACCCAGACGGGCGGGCCTTTTCCGCCGGGCGGATCAAAATAAGCCAGGCAGAGGTTGTCGACAAGAAAGGCGATAAGCTCAACTTGGGCTTTGCCGCCACCTTTGGTTGGAATGAGGTGAAGGTGATTTCTGCGGCGACGCTCGACCTCAACAGTCCGAAGGCCCCGAAAGGTGCCCCGACAGAGGAAGAGTTCTTCCTGTATCATACCGAAGGGGTTGAAAGCTCTGGCTTTTGCATTCACTTCAAGCTGCCGCATTATGTGACGTTTCAATCCTCGTTGGATGCGATGCGCGACGCCAAAGCCAAAAAGGCCGCCAAAACCCAGGAACCCGCTGAATGAGCCTGTGCATCAACAATCTGCACCATGTGCAACTGGCGATACCAGCACACGGCGAGGACACGGCGCGTGCCTTTTATTGTGGCGTTCTGGGCTTTGACGAAGTGGACAAGCCCAAAAGCCTGCACGCCAAGGGGGGACTTTGGTTAGAAGCGGGGGCGATACAATTGCATTTGGGCATAGACGACCCTTTTGTACCTGCAAAAAAAGCACATCCAGCGTTTGTTGTGCGCAATCTCAACCAGGCGGTTGCCGCGCTCAGTGCAGACGCGGTCGACGTCTCAGAGCGCTCCGAGCTCCCCCTCTGGACACGTGTTTATATCGTCGATCCCTTTGGCAACCGCATCGAAATCTTAGAACTTACATCAGAAAGTGCAGAGAACACATGAACCTGGCCAATCTCAGCAAACCTTGGGACGCAATGAGCTACGCGTTTCTCGATGCCTCCGCCAAGCGGGAGATGCGGCGCAAGATGCTCAAGGCTGTGGCTGTGCCCGGCTGTCAAATGCCCTATGCCAGCCGAGAGGTCCCAATGGCGCGGGGCTGGGGCACGGGCGGGCTGCAAGTCTCGCTGACCTTGGTTCACCCAAAGACCCGTGTGAAGGTGATCGACCAAGGCGCGGATGACAGTGTGAATGCCGCCTCCATCCGGCGGTTCATCGCACGGGTGGCAGGCACGCCAACCACCACGGATACATTGCAAGCCGATCTGATCCAATCGCGCCACCGCGTGCCCGAAGAAATCTTGCGCGACGATCAAGTGTTGGTGTTGCAGGTGCCCAATCCTGAACCCTTGCGGCCTGTGCAGCCGAATATGTCGGTGGCACGGCAGATGCACGCCGATGCCGATTATGGCCGGATGTGGTTGCAACTCTATGAGCAAATCGTGCGCTCTGGTCGGGTGATGCAGGGGGCCAGCTATCCCAGCTTGGTGAATGGGCGCCATGTGATGACCCCCTCCCCCATCCCGCGCTGGGATGTACCCAAGCTGCACATGGCCTGTCATCTAACGATCCTGTCCGCGGGCCGCGAGAAGCGCATTTTCGCCGTGCCCCCCTTCACACGGGTTGAGCCGCTTGTGTTCAGCGATGTGCCCTACAAGGTCGAAGATCACGGGGGGCTGACCTGTTACCGCTCTGGCGTAACGGGGTTTTTCATGAACGAAATTCCGCAAGACGACGGCAGTTCCGCCTTTGAGGTGTCCGACAGCGCCTTGGGCGAAAAGGCCCTACATCAGCAAGATGGTACAGACGTGACCTTTGGTGAGACATGGTATCAAAAGGGGGCGCTGAGGGGATGAGCCTGACACTTGATCCACCGCGCCTGGTTGAGACACGCCCGCTGCTGCATGCGCAAGGGGTGACGAAAACCTATGGCTCTGTGCATGCGCTGCGCGGGGTTTCGGCGACCGTTTATCCTGGTGAGGTTTTGGGGATCGTCGGGGAAAGCGGATCTGGCAAGTCCACCTTTCTGCGGATGCTCAATCTGGAAGAAACCCCGGATGAGGGCAGCTACACACTTGATCTGCCCGATGTCGGGGGCAATCTGTTTGAGTTGGACAGATTTGCGCGGCGGATGCTCTGTGCCACGCGGATCGGTATTGTCTACCAAAACCCGCATCTGGGCCTTTTGATGAAGCATTCCAGTTCGGGCAATGTGGCTGAGCGCCTACTGGTTGCGGGCGAACGCAGCTTTGCTGTGCTGCGGGAGAAATCGCGCGCCGCCCTCAAGGCCTCGGAATTTCCGCTGGAGCGTTTGGATGCCCCGCCTGCGGAATTGTCGGGGGGGATGCAACAACGGGTGCAACTGGCCAAAGCCATCGCGTTGGAACCGGCGCTGTTGCTGCTGGATGAGCCCACCACCGGGCTGGATGTCAGCGTGCAAGCCTTGGTTCTCGACACGCTAAAGCGCCTGCAACAGGATCGCAGGATAACCATGATCATTGTCAGCCATGATCTGGGCGTGATCCGCACCTTGGCCGATCGGGTGATGGTGATGCGGCACGGCATGGTGGTCGAGCAAGGCTTGGCGGATCAAATTTTCCAAGACCCGCAACACGCCTATACCCAACAACTCGTCCATGCCAAACTATGACCCGCGTCCTTGACATAGAGCACCTGTCCAAAGGTTTCACCCTGCATCATCTGGACGAGCAAGTGGCGGCCTTCGCAGAGATCTCTTTCACGGTGGAGGCAGGGACGTTTTTGCTCTTGAAAGGGGCCAATGGCGCGGGGAAATCGACGCTGCTGCGTACGATATACCGCTCTTACATGCCCAGTGGCGGGATTATTCGATTTTATTCCGACCATGGCCCGATTGATCTGGCACGAGCCGCAGATATCGATATTGCCTATCTCAGGCGCACAGAGATTGGTTTTGTCACACAGTTTCTAACAGCGCGCCCCCGCGTCAGCGCCGAGGCCTTGGTGGCCGAGCCGCTTCGACGTGCAGGGGAAAGTGAGGTCGCGGCCTTGCATACTGCGCGGGAATGGCTTGCGACATTTGGCGTGAAGGAAAAACTCTGGCGGGCCTACCCCGCCACCTTCTCGGGCGGGGAACAACAAAAGGTCAATCTGGCGCGGGCTTTGATCCGGCCCCAAAAATTGCTGCTGTTGGATGAGCCCACGGCCTCGTTAGATGCGCAGGCCCGCGCCGCCTTGGTGAACCGTTTGGCTTCTCTTAAGGCCAGCGGGACCGCCATGATCGGTGTATTCCATCATCCCGGCGATGTCGCCCACTTAATTGATACAGAGATTAATCTGACACCAGACCACCCCCTGCCCCATGAAGAGGATCGCATCGATGTGGCTTAGTAACGCGCGCCTTATCCTTCGTGACCGTGTAATCGCAGCCGGCGCGCTGGCGATAGAGGACGGCCGGATCACGGAATTGCGGGAGACGCCGGTGAACTGCGGGATCGATTGCAGGGATCTGACGCTCTTTCCAGGCTTTGTCGATATGCATGGCGATATGATCGAGATGGAGTTAGAGCCGCGCATTCAGGTGGACTTCCCCATGGATGTGGCTTTGAACCATTTGGATGCACGGCTTGCGGCCTCAGGCGTGACCACGGCCTATGCGGCGGTGTCTTTTTCGCGCGGCGCAAAAGATGGCGAGCGGAGATCGTTTGAACACACATGCAACATCATACGGGCCCTTAACCAAGCGCGGGGGGATACGCGTATCGATCACAAGATCCATGCTCGCTTTGACATCACCTTCACCGCAGCGATTGAAGCCTTGGGCGATTTGCTGGCAGATCAGCTTGTTGATTTGGTCTCGGTCATGGATCACACGCCCGGGCAAGGGCAATACCGCAATCTTGAGCGTCATATCGAGTTGCGGGCGGCCCATCATAATGTGTCTTTAGAAGAGGCGCGTAAGATGGTGCAGGCGAAAATGGATACGGCAACGCCGGTTGAAGTGGTGCTGGCAAATCTGCATGACGTCAGCGCCCTGTGCAAAACATACGGAATTGCGCTGGCCAGCCATGACGATGACACCATTGAGAAAGCGCACCTTATGGCCGATCTGGGCGCAGTGATCAGTGAGTTTCCGGTCACGATTGAGGCCGCCCAAACCGTCACATCGCGCGGTATGATGACAGCGATGGGCGCCCCCAATGCCATGCGCGGGCAAAGCTATTCTGGCAATCTCTCTGCACGCGCCGCCCATTCTGCCGGCGTGCTGCATATCCTTGCAGCCGATTACCACCCTGCAGCGATTTTGCCGGCGATCCAGGCCTTAAGCATCACCGATCCCGATGGCTTGGTAGGGGCGGTGCGTCTCGCCTCGGCCAATCCTGCGAAAGCCTTGGGCCTGACAGACCGCGGAGAAATTGCCGTTGGCAAACGCGCTGATCTTGCACTGGTCGATCCCCGCAATCGCGTTGTCGCGACATTAAAGGCAGGCCAGGTGGTCCATTCGGATGGCAGGCTGCCTGCGTTGCAAAACTCTGACCACTTCGCATTGGTCTAAACCCGGCATAGCATAAATTTTTAGAAAACCGTTACACAACCATTAAAGCATTGTTACGGAAAGCCCCTAATCCTCTTAAAAACAGGGGTGTGGTGTGATGTCTGGAGAGCTTATTCTCAATAATGTATCGCGTGATTTTTCCGAAACGCGCGCGGTTGATGATGTGTCTTTGACAATCACTCCCGGAGAATTTGTTGGTATTATTGGCCGCTCGGGGGCCGGAAAATCTACTCTGCTCCGTCTGATTAACCGCCTTATCGACCCCACCTCGGGGTCGGTTTCATTTGCAGGCAGTGAGATCACCACTCTCAAAGGGCGCGCTCTGCGCCGTTGGCGGCAGGATTGTGCGATGATCTTCCAGCAGTTTAATCTGGTGGACCGGCTTGACGTGCTCACCAATGTTCTGATTGGCCGCCTGGCAGAGCACGGGTTTTTAAGCTCAATGGCCATGCAATTTACCGATGCCGAACGCACTATGGCCCTGCAAGCGCTCGACCGGCTTGATCTGGTGCCGCAAGCGTTACAGCGCGCCGGCACGCTTTCGGGCGGTCAACAACAACGCGTGGCGATTGCCAAGGCCCTGGTGCAACAGCCCAAAATCATGCTGGCGGATGAGCCCATCGCCTCCCTCGATCCGGCCAATGCCACACGTGTGATGGACGGGCTCAAACAGATCAACCAAGAAGACGGCATCACCATTCTGGTTAATCTTCACACCCTTGATACAGCACGTGCATATTGCAGCAGAATTATCGCCATGCGCTTGGGCCGGGTCATGTTTGATGGCACCGCTGCGCAACTGACGGACGATGTGGTGCGGGATATTTACGGGTTTGAAGGGCTGAATGAATTTAACGAAGCCGTCACATCAACACAAGGCATCAAAGTACCAGCTTAACCAAAGGGGGCCCGCACGGCCTCTTTTTTTACAAACGCGAAAAGGGAGACACACCATGCGTTTTATCACCGCCGCAGTGGCAGCACTGCTTGCAACCCAAGCCACCGCGGAAGACGCGGCTTGGAAAGAAGACTATCAGGTCATCAAGTTCGGCATCCTTTCAGGCGAGAACGAAAAAGACCGGATCGCACGTTACACACCATTTGAAGAATACCTAGAGCGTGAACTGGGCGTTGAAATCGAAATCTTTACCGCTGGCAACTATGACGGTGTGATCCAAGCGATTGCCGCCGATCAGATTGAATTCGCCTTCTTCGGCTCGTCGTCCTATGCAGCGGCTTATACGGGCACAGATGGCAAAGTTGAGCCGCTTGTCTCCCGCATCCGTAAAGATGGCTCGACAGGCTATTATTCTGTCGTTGTGACACGCTGCGAAGATGGCTACACGCAGCTCTCTGATCTTGAAGGAAAAGTTCTGGCTTTTGCAGACCCAGACTCAACCTCTGGCTATGCCGTGCCTTACTTCAATATCGCGCAGGAAGTTGACCCAAAAACCTTTTTCTCTGCTATTCCGTTCTCCGGCTCGCACGAAGCTGGTGTGGCTGGCGTTTCCCAGGGCACGTTTGATGCCGCCGCAACATGGCAGAACAACGCCGTCGACGGCCGCTGGCAGCGTATGATCGAAAAAGACATGATCGCCGAAGGCGAAATCTGCCCGATTTGGGAAAGCCCTGAAATCACATCCGGTCCGTTCACAGCGCGTGCCAACATCCCCGACGAATTGAAAGCGGTGATGAAAGAGCTTGTAATGACAATTCCGGAAAAAGATCCAGAAGCCTTCGCCACAATGACCGGTTCTGTTGATGGCGATCCCAACCCACAAGTGGGCTGGATCGAAGTCGATCACTCCCGGTATCAATGGATCGTGGATATGCGCGACTGGCTGAAGCGTCAGCGCCGTTCATAAGGTTCATGCAAGGGTGTCTGGAAGTATCTCTGGGCACCCTTTCTTTGTGCGCAAAGCGACCGACCAGGACGCCGCAGCATGTGTTGTGATTTTACGCCATTGGATCATGGAAATGCCCTGGTTACCAATGCTGCATAGTGAAGCTTCAATGAATACGTTTTGGACAAAAAAGATCGTGGAAAGTAACGCCTGGGTTGCGGAAAGCGCTGGCAAGGTGATTGGGTTTCTCACGTGTCATAATCAACAGATTGATGCCCTTTATGTGGCAGCAGGATATCGCAACATTGGCATTGGCCGTGCCTTGCTCGACCAAGTGCAATCAGAATGTGCAAGTCTGTCACTTTGGGCATTTCAAGCCAATTCATCAGCCCGTGCGTTTTACGCACACATGGGATTTGTCGAGGTGCGCCGTACCGATGGTGACAATGCCGAAGGGCTCCCAGATGTGCTTTTGCAATGGGAACGGAGGGTATGACCATGAACGAAAATGTTGCCGCTGTGCACCCGATTGACCAATTTGAGGTTGATTATGCTGCCCTACGCTATCGCACCAAAATCGCCTGGTTGATTGCGGCCGTGATCTTTCTTCTCGCCTTTACATTTTCCGCGTGGCTGGGGGATTTCTTCAAAGTGACCCAAGTCACCATGCCAGATGGGTCGCGCGAATGGCGGTGGATTATTCCCGCAGGCCTGCCCCGCCTGGGGGGCTTTATCGACCGCACCATCCCAACATTGCGGTGGGAGACCTTGGGCGCGGATTTCGCCGAATGGTTTTGGCGTTGGAAAGTCTGGCTCAATTTGTGGATTGAAACCGTTCTTATCGCGTTTATGGCCACAACCTTTGGTGTGATCGGCGGATTTCTTTTGTCTTTTCCAGCCTCTCGAAACCTCTCACCGAACGGATGGGTGTTGTGGATCAGCCGTCGCTATCTTGAAATTGCCCGCACCGTGCCAGAGCTTGTCTGGGCCTTGATCTTTGTGTTTTGCTTCTCTGTTGGGCCGTTGGCGGGGGTGCTGGCCATTGGGCTGCATGCCACAGGCGCGCTTGGCAAACTCTATTCGGAAGTGAACGAGAATATCGATATGCGCCCTTTGGAAGGTGTCAAAGCCGCGGGCGGTACCTGGTTTGACCAAATTCGTTATGGTGCTGTGCCCCAGGTGTTGCCCAACATCATCAGCTATACTTTGTTGCGATTTGAGATCAATGTCCGCGCCTCAACCATCATCGGGTATGTCGGTGCTGGTGGTCTTGGGCAAGAGTTCCGGGAAGCGCTGTCTTTGCAGGAATATACCGATCTATCTGCGTTGTTTGTGATCATTTTTGTCACCGTGATCGTGATTGATTATGGCTCTGAGAAATTGCGCCACAAGATCATTGGCCTTGAGAAAGGACCTGTCACATGATGCCGACTTCAGAACAAATCCAAGCCGCAATGGCCGCCCATCCGCGTGCTTTTCGTGACACACCCGCCGTGCGCGCGCGCAAAATTGCGCTCTGGGCTGGCTTTGTGGGTCTGTTTGCATGGTGTCTTTATGATTTCAATTTCTCGCCAGAGCGGATTTGGGTGGGCCTGCAACGTCTGGGCCGTGTGCTGAGTTTCATGTTCCCGCCGCATTTTTGGGAAACATGGGAAGAATGGCTGGAGATTTTTGTGGCTTTGGGGGAAACGCTTGCCATGGCCTTTCTCGGCACTTTGCTGGGGGCCCTGGTTGCGTTTCCTTTGTCGTTTCTGGGGGCAAAAAATATCAACAGGATTTTCTGGCTGCGACAAGGATCGCGGCGCCTTTACGATGTGATCCGTGCCTTTGAAACGCTGATCCTTGCGCTTATATTTATTCGCGCCTTTGGCTTGGGACCTTTGGCGGGCATTCTGGCCATCGCTGTCTCTGAGATCGGGACCTTTGCGAAATTGTTTTCCGAAGCGCTCGAGAACACCTCGAAAAAACCTGTAGAAGGCGTTGTCGCCTCGGGCGGATCTCGCTTACAATCCATTCGCTATGCGATCATGCCGCAAGTCTTGCCCGTGCATTTGTCTGTTCTGCTTTACAACTTTGAGTCCAATGTCCGTTCGGGCACTATCCTTGGGATCGTCGGTGCCGGTGGGATTGGGTTTATCCTAAGCGACAGGATCGCAGGTTATTTTTGGGATCAGGCTTGGACGATCATCTTTCTGATCATTGCCATGGTCTATCTGATTGATTATCTGTCTGGATTGATCCGTACCCGCGTAATCGGCAAATGGGAAGGCGCGAAGTGATCTTTGAAATCCGCTATGTTGCCAAGATGCCTAAGGGCTGTACAGAAGCTCTGATCCCTCAGGGCATGGCCACACCCTATGGCACCTGTCTTGGGATTACAGCAGAAGGTGGAACGCCCTGCCCCGAGACAACAACGGGCCAGACCGCCCTGCGCCTGGCTGTACCGGGGACGCATCTTGATATCACTCTGCGCTTTGACGACAGCCTGCCTGCGACCTATCCTGCGGCGATGTTCACGCCACATCCGTCTCGCTTCACCCGTTTCGCGGATGATCTTGTCGCGGAAGCCAAAGCCGTGGCAGGCGATCTGGACGGGCTTGACCGCGCGATCGCCATCGCTTGCGCCACGGCCGAGCGGTTTACATACGGTCACCCCGAAGAGACCTTCAACCAAGGGCTCGACGCTGTGCCTGCTTTGGGGTGCGGCCTGGTGCAAGGGTCTTGTGTTGACATCAACACCTATTTCATTGCGGCCTTGCGGGCGGCGGGCATAGAGGCCGGCTATGCCACCGGGTTCTTCTTTCCGGCTGAAAAAGGCGACCATTGTGAGGATGGTCATTGCTGGGTGGTGACCCGGATCGATGGCAAAACTCAGGAATGGGACATTGCCCATCACCTGAAACTGGGCACCCGTCAGATTAAGCCAGGTCTTAACCCAAAGCCTGGGTTCCGCGCTGCGTGCTTTCATTCCATGGGCCTTGCGTTCCCTGATCTTGGGATCACCGCGCTCAAAGCCTTGATCGAGCCTTTGCCGCTGCATCCTGACGGCGTCAAATTCGATGCACCTGAGATTCGCTTGATCCATCCGGGCATCCCTGCTGCGGCTGCGTGAACCGGGTCATGATCATCGGTGCTCCGGGGTCCGGCAAATCAACCTTGGCGCAAATGCTTGGACAGCGGCTTCAACTACCCGTCTATCATATGGACCGCGATGTCTTTTGGTTGCCTGGCTGGGTCGAGCGCGACAAGACTGATCAGTTGCGCCAGATTGAACGGATCGTTGCGCAGGAAGCTTGGGTGTTTGAGGGGTTCAATTCCTCAACCTTCCATCTGAGGGCGGCCCGGGCGGATACGTTGATCTGGCTGGATGTCCCATTGATCTTACGCCTTTACCGTGTGGTGCGGCGCAATCTTCGGGGACTTGGACAAAAGCGACCGGACATGGCGGAGGATTGCCCGGAGCAGCTTGATATGCTGCCGGGCTTTCTGTGGTATATCCTGCGCACATGGCGCCGCAATCATGCGAAATCCAAAACGTTTTATGAGAAATTCCCTCGGCGTAAGCACCGGCTTACGACATTATCTCAAGTCAATGCCTTTGTTGCGAGTGTGTGATGAGATATTATGCCCTCAACGCGCTTTATGAAGTAAGATTAAGAAGCAATTATAAACCTCTTAAAAAACAGAGTTTCTTTCATTTATTGGCGGTATCTTTCACCGCGACAAAGCGATTATCATGCGCGCGCTCTTGATCCGTCACGCCACCTCTACGAGTCACAGCCCAGATGCCCCGCTTTCTGATCCGGGTTATGCCCAAGCCGCAGGGCTTGTACCCCTGTTGACCCGTTTACAAGCCGGGCCACTTTACACGAGCCCCTATCGTAAGGCGCAAGATACCATTACCCCTTATGCTATTGCATGCAGTCAACCCGTGACGATCTTAGAGGGTTTACGTGAACGGCTTTTGTCTCCTGTTGATTTGCCTGATTGGCAAGACCATGTGCGTCGGTCGTTTGAGGATCCCACCTATGCACCTGAGGGGGGAGAAAGCCATATGGATCTACAGCACAGAGCCGCTGAGGCCTTACGGAAGATGGACCAAGCCGGCGGGACTTTACCCACGTTTGCCACCCACGGAAAACTGACGTCTGCTCTGTTCAATGCTGCCGATCCAAGCTTTGGCTTTGACGCTTGGCGTAGTCTTCGTAACCCTGATCTTTTTGACGTTGTGCTGAAAGATGGCACAGTGATCGCATTTAACCGTATAGAATTGGAGGAAAAGACATGAGTGGCGCAGGATCAAAGCAACACCTTTCAGAAACCCCTACCATCCATGAAGGGGCCAAAGTGGAGGACTGCACCTTGGGCATCTGGACCGAGGTGGGCACAGGCACGGTGATGAAGGCCTCTGAAATGGGGGATTATTCTTATATCACTCAAAACTGCCATGTGGTGTGGACGACCATCGGCAAATACTGCTCAATCGCCAACAGCACTCGGATCAATCCGGGCAACCATCCCACCTGGCGGGCGGTGCAGCATCACTCGGTCTATCGCTCCGAGGCCTATGGCATGGGCCCTGATGACACAGAGTTTTTTCAATGGCGCAAGGATCACTGGGTGACGATTGGCCATGACGTGTGGATCGGCCATGGCGTGACCATCACCGCGGGTGTGACCATCGGGGATGGCGCCGTGATCGGCGCAGGCGCCGTTGTCACCCGCGATGTCGCCCCCTATACGGTCGTCGGGGGTGTGCCTGCGCGGTTCATCAAACGTCGTTTCACCGAAGCGCAGGCCGAAGCGTTGCAGCAGATGGCCTGGTGGGATTGGCCGCGCGAAGTGTTCATCGCCGCGCTGCCGGATATTCGTGCGCTCGACATCGATGCGTTCATTGCAAAATATGGGTAAATCTGTGCCACAAACGCTGTCCTACATGATCTGCACATCTCCGCGCAGCGGCAGCACGCTACTGTGCAAATTCCTAAAAGCCACAGGGATTGCGGGCGCCCCAGAGTCCTACTTCCATGGTCCGTCGCTTGACGCTTGGGCAAATAATCTGGGCATTGCACCAAAGACGCCGCAGCGCGACCTGATCCCAAAGATATTTGAAGCAGCGATAACCAAAGGCCGGGGCAGCACCGATGTTTTTGCTGTGCGCCAACAATATCATAGCTTTCCGTTACTGTGTCAAACGTTGTCGGCGTATCTTCCCCAGGCGCGGTCTGACTATGCCCGCCTCTCAAAAGTGTTTGGACCGCTGAAAATCATTCACCTCACCCGGCAGGACAAACTGGGCCAGGCGGTTTCTCTCATCCGGGCCGAGCAAACCGGGCTTTGGCATGTTGCGCCCGATGGGACGGACATAGAACGCAAATCACCCACACGGGCGGGTGGCTACGATGCCGCTCTGATTGCAGAGCACATCGAAACCTTAACCCAGTATGACCAAGAGTGGCTAAGGTGGTTTGCCGCGCAACAGATAACCCCGCTTCGGGTGAGCTATGAGGCGCTGTCCGATGATCCTGTTGCGCAAGTGCAGCGCATCTTATCCTGGCTCGGGCTTGATCCACAGGCTGTCACGCACGTGCGGGTCCCTGTCAAGAAACTGGCCGATGCGACAAACGCGACCTGGATCGCCGCGTATAAACGGGATCGCTGGTCTGCAACGCAGAGAAATGATGACTTTGAAAGGCAGCGCTGATCTGCACATCCGGCCGATGACGGAATGCGATCTGCCGATGCTGGCAGACTGGCTCAAGGATAGCAGAGTGCGGCGCTGGTATGCCGATGACACGTCTCTGCGAGAGATCAAAGATCATCTAAGCGATGACAGGATCGAACAATGGATTGTCGAGAGGGCGCGAAGCCCCATCGCCTATCTGCAAGATTACGCGATTGACGGGTGGCAAGATCACCCCTTGGGCTTTTTGCCGACAGGCGCGCGCGGCATAGATACGTTCATGGCCAAGACTGATCTAATGGGGCTGGGCCTTGGCCCCCTTTATTTGTCCCAGCATTGTGCAACCCTATTTGCGGCTGGCGTGCCTGCACTTGGCATTGACCCAGAGCCGGAGAACCAAGCCGCGATCCGCTGTTATGAAAAGATCGGATTTCAAAGCCGCGGTGAGGTCACTTCACCCTGGGGGCGGGTTCTGACGATGGACCTTTCTCCAGCGAATCTGATACGGATCTCACAGACAGACGACTGGGGCCGTGCCGTGACCAAAACCACCAAAATTCAGCCGGATCACAGTGTCTTGGTCCGCCCTGCGCACGCGCACCTGCCGGACTATTGCGCAGCACTTGAGCGTGGCTGGTCACCCGACAATTTGCGCCCAGAAGTGGCGCAAGAACAGCTTGCCCAGATCGCGCAAGACCCAGAGGCCTTCCTGGCTGCGCTTGACACCCGCAAAGGGCATCGGGGTGTTACAACCCTGCCCGGTGGCTCCATCGTTCCCAGGCTTCCTGGGATTCGGCGATGGATTTGGCAGGGTGGCTTTTGCGGCTCCATCGGGTTGCGCTGGCAACCCGGGACAGAGGCGTTGCCGCCAACCTGCCCCGGCCATATCGGCTATGCGGTTGTGCCGTGGCGACGACGGGAGGGTTTGGCAACCGCCGCACTCAAGGCGATTTTGCACGAGGCGCGCGCTGTCGGGCTGTCTTATGTGGACGTCACCGTTGCCCCAGAGAATGTGGCCTCTGTGCGCGTTGCCGAAAAAGCAGGCGCCCGCTTGCAAGGGCCGATTGAATATCCCGCCGCACTGGGCGGTGGTAAGCATCTGCTGTACCGGATTGATGTGCAAGACACAGGAGGGGCGAGCGATGTCTGACGTGCCTTCTCCAAAGCCTCAACCCTTGGGACGGCAAAAGACATTCGACAGCTCTTTTTTGATCCTTCTGGCGATTGCGCTCTGCGCGGCTTTGGCCGTGGCCTATTTGAAGGGGCCAATGCGTGTGATCGAGATCACCGTGAACTATCTGGGATTTCTGGCCGTGCTCAGCCCAAAAATCCTGTGTGGGTTTTTCATCGCGGCCTCTGTACCAATCTTGATCCCAAGGGAGACATTGGTCAAATGGATCGGGCAAGACAGCGGCGCACGCGGGCTGTGGGTTGCCACACTCGCCGGTGGCTTGGTGCCGGGCGGGCCGATGATGATCTTCCCCCTGGCCGCGAGCTTCAAGGTGGCCGGGGCCAGCACCGCGACGGTGATCAGTTTCGTCACGGCCTGGAGCCTTCTGGGCGTCAATCGCACCGTGATCTGGGAGATGTCCTTTCTGCATATTGATTTTGTGCTGGTCCGGGTGCTTTTGTGCCTGCCCTTTCCCGTCTTGGCCGGTTGGCTGGCCGCGCGGGTGTTGCGATGAATATTCTCATCGGTACGGTTGTGTTGTTTGCCTTGGCCGCCTGGGTGTGGCAGCGGCTTGAGACCGGGGACCGTCGCCAACAAGCCTACCAGGGTGTTTTGCGCATGATCCGCACCAATCTGCCCCGCCTTATGGTCGCCTTGATCAGCGCAGGGCTGTTTGCGGAGCTTCTGCCGCAGGAGATCGTCAAAGCCTATCTGGGCGACACGTCTGGCTTTAAGGGCGTTGCCTTAGGCATGGCGTTGGGCATTGTCACCCCTGGCGGGGCGTTTGTCAGCTTTGCACTGGCCGCAGGCGCAATGCAGGCCGGGGCAACGGCACCAGCCATGATCGCCTATCTGACCTCTTGGGGGCTTTTTGCCTTTACCAAAGTTATCACCGAGGAATTGGCCTTTCTCGGCCCGCACTTTCTTATGAAACGGATTTTAATCAGCCTGCCCATTCCTTTGCTGGCGGGCAGTGCCGCACTGATAATTTTTTAACGTAAAGGGCTATACTTCGCAGGCAACAAGTCCAAGATTTTATAACGTGTGATTTTACCGTCTGTGTCGGCCAAAAGAACCTGTGCCGCGGGGGCATAGTCGGCGATCATCTCACGGCACATACCACAGGGCGAAACGATTTTCACCACCCCTTGTGGTGTGTGATAGACCGCAACAATGGTGTCGATATCTGTTGATCCGTATTCTGTGAGGGCGCGGCCCAAAGCGATGGCCTCGGCACATACGGCAATTCGCCCCACCGTGGCATCCAGATGGACACCGGTGACAACCTCCCCTGTCTGCAGGCGCAACGCGGCGCCCACAACATGCCAGTTGGGCCGGTATCTTTTTGCGATACAGGCTGTCGCAGCGGAAACAAGATCGGCGTCTGATGTCTCCAGGTCCACCATTTTGTTCACGCGCAAGCCTTAACAAGCAAGTCCGAGGTTTTCCAAATAGGCAAAGCCTTTTGGGATATCGGCTTTGTTGCGCAGCTCCAGCACCAGGTGTGGATTTGCGGGACAATCTGCCAAAGCGCGAAACACGGCGGGCCAGTGGATCTCTCCCTCGCCTGGGGCCCAGTGGCGGTCAGCATGGCCGTCCAGATCTTGCAGATGCACATGCGCCAAGAGCGCACCGGCGTCGCGGACAAAATAATCCACGGGCGGTGCCTCAAACATACGGCGGGCCAGGTGGGCATGGCCGGTGTCAATGGACAGCGCAATGGCATCTGAGTTGAAACTTTCAACCATGGTGCGCCGTGTTACGGGATCATTGTCGAAGATGTTTTCGATCACAAGTGTGACGCCAGCTGTCTGCGCCGCCGTTACCACGGGCGTAAGCACCTCATGAATGCAGGCCAGTTTCTTTTCCGCATAATCTGCCTTATCGAACAGGTTGTTCTGATACCATTTGGTATACGGCGAATGCAGCACCACTTGCCGGGCCCCCAGTCTCTCCGCCAGTTCCACCGCCTTGAGAAAGCGCGCCGTGATCAGCGGGCGCAGCTCTGGGTCTTTGTTGTCCATGTCAAGCCCCTCGAACGGGCCATGGATGCCCAGACGGCCCTGATGGCCTGCCAGGGCGGATTTGGCGGCCGCAAACCGCTCTTCCACCTCCACAACAAGCCCATCGTGGGAAACGAAATCCTGCAATTCGATATCCCTGTCTGCGTCAAACAGCCACTCACGATGGGCGGGGATGTCCGAGGCCTTTAAGCAAGCGCCGATTTTCAAAGGGGTCATAGGGGTCTCCTTGGGTTGGGGATGAAAAAATAGGTGAGTAAAGCGCAGACCAGGCAAGCGGCCATAACCGCAAAAGAGGTCCAGCCGTTGTAGGTTTGCGTCAACCAAGCAAAGGTAAAAGGAGCAGAGGCATTCACACTCGTTAGTACAAAAGCGATCCATCCAAGGCGGGCCCCATAGCCTTTGGTGCCAAACAGCGCCAAGGGCAATGTGCCGCGGGCGATTGTTTTGATCCCATCGCCCATGCCGTAAATCGCCGCGGCCACGACCAGACCGACAACAGAGATCCCTATACTCAGCAGAATGACGAACCCTACGCATTGCAACGATGTGGCCAGAAGATATGTGTGTAACGGGTGGAGATTGCGCCCGACCAGCATTTCAAACCCACGACCAATGGTCTTGAACGGTCCAATCAAAGCGCCGGCAAAGGCCGCCATGGCAGCCGTGTGGCCTAAGTCTTGCACATTGGTGACCCAGAGGGTCATCAAAGCCCCCATCAGATACCCAGAAAAGGTAAATGAGACGATCATCCAAAACATCCCACGGCGCCGCGCCGCGCCTTGCAAGGGCACCCAGCTGGGGGTGTCTGCACCACCATGCGCCTGGTGCACAGAATGCGGCGGTCCTTTGAGCACGACAAAATGGATCGGCACACAGACCAGCAGAACCATTGCCCCCAGCACGACCCATGTGCCCGCCCAGTCCAGATGGGTCGATAGCATCAGGGTAAACGGCCAAAAAATGGTCGATGCAAGGCCGCCAAAAAGCGTGATGATGGAAATCGCGCGCGCCGTGGGCACCCCCGTCTCAATCTGTGCCACAGCGGCAAACGCCACGTTGTACAACACAAACATCGACGCTGTCTGCGCAACCACAATCGCGATCAGCAGATCGACCCATCCCTGCACCAGCGACAGCGCCATAAGCGCTACACCCGCCACGACGGAGCCAAACGTCATCACCCAGCGCCCGCCATAGCGGTCAACTATTACGCCTGAAAGCGGTGCGACGAAGCCGGCAACAAGTAACCCAACGGACAAGAGACCAAACACGGTCGAGAGCGAGAGGCCAAGATCTTGCGCCATTTTCGGCAACAGCACAGCATAGGCATAAAGCAACGTGCCATAGCCGATGATTTGCGTGATCCCAAGGCCGATTGCCGGCACATAGCGTGTCATCCCGCCGCCGTCGCGCGATAGGCTTGGCGACCAGCCACCCATGTGCCTGTGACAACAGGGGTGGCGTTCTCTGGCCAATCGACCAACACCAGATCGGCGCGTTTTCCCACCTCGATGGTCCCGCGATCCTCCAGGTGCATGGCGCGCGCCGGGCCAGAGGAGATCAACCGCCAGAGCATTAACCGATCAGCACGCTTGTCTTTGTCCAACCGCGCAATGGCCGTAAGCATGGCAGGATAATAGTAATCAGAGGCCATGATATCGCACAGCCCCGCTGCCACCATATCCCCCGCCCCAAGCGATCCAATGTGGCTGCCGCCCCGCACAGCATTGGGAGAGCCAAAGATGATCGTATCGCCATTGTCGCAGGCGTTTTGTGTAGGCGCCATCGTCATGGGAAATTCGGCGATTGTGGCGCCTAGGTTTCTGTAAAATTCACGGGTTTCAGCTTGGGTGTCATCATGGCTGAGCATGGGAATACCCTTGGCGCGCGCTTGCGCGGCCACATTGATGATGGTATCTTTCACCTCGCTACGCCGTTGCCAGACATCGTGCACCAGGCGCTTGAATCCCTCATACTCAAGCCCAGACCGCTCCGCATGCTTGCGGTGGCGCTTTTCAAACAACGCATCATCCTGCAGCGACATCACCGCGAAATTAGGATTGTGCTCAAAAAGCCGATCTTGGATTTTGGTCTCTGCCGACCGCATCGACATCGACAGATGGTCGTTGAAGGCCAGCGACGGCGCGAGCGGGCCGTCCATCGCCCACTCAAGCGTGTCGAGGGCTTCAAAGGCAAATGTCTCCCACCGCAGTTGGACGCGGTTTTCAACAGTCAGTCGCGGGGCAAGATCACGCAGAGCTTGCATCATAGCGCGGCCCCGTTCGGCGCTGCGCAGGCCGGGTTCAAACCCAAGGGTCACAGAATGATAGGTCGTCGTGATGCCATTGGCGGCAAGCTGACGATCCGTTTCCAAAAGCGCGGCTTCGAGAGGGAAAAACACCCCGGGCCGGGGCATAATCTGGCGTTCAAACGCGTCGCCGTGCACATCAACCAGTCCCGGCGCAAGGATCAACCCGCGGGCCTCAACCTCTTGCCCCGTGACCTCTGCGCCGATGGCTGCAATCACACCGTCAGAAATCGTCACAGAGGTTTCCAGGATTTGATCGGGTAGGTAAACCTGTGCCCCTGTGATCGTCATCGTTGACATCAGAACTCCATGAGGAAGCAAAAAGAGTGAAGCGATGCCAGGCCGGCCGACATCGCCCTTTCTCAGTCATCCATAGAGGTCAGATGTAACGCCGCAATGACATCCGAAAGATCAAGAGAGGTATTGTTCGTAACAGAAACGGACCTACGTTTGGGCTAAAATTTCAACACATGCATGGCTCAGTGTAGCTATAATGATGGAAGTGAAAAGCCTTTGAGAGCAGATTATAACAAACAGATACTCAATGCCCGATAGCTTTCTGTGTTGTTAAAAAGCTGTTCCAGTCATAGTCAGGGGCTGTTATAGAACAGCTTTGTCGCAAACGGCTCCGCAAAGCGCGCGTACGTCTACTTATAGGAATTAACCTTCGAAAGAAGGCAAAAACTGCTCAACATAACAACCAAGTAGAGCCAAGTTTTTAGAGTCATGAGGCTTTTCTCGCGTTGAACTTTGTCCGTCTATTGTGGGATTGGAAAGAAAGAACGAAACAACAACCAACATTTTGGAACAACTTTTGTTGTCCCAACTTTATATTGTGGCTCATTTCCGCTCGCTTTGTGTGCTAAAAGGTGCTGTGTCGAAACTTTGGGTTTGCTAGGTGTTTGAAAATAAGAAACAAAGAATGGATGACCACGTGCGGCTGAGCGTTGCGCCGATGATGGACTGGACTGATCGTCATTGTCGGTATTTTCATCGTCGTCTTTCCGCCGAAACATTGCTTTATACAGAGATGGTTACGGCAGCAGCACTTGTCAGGGGTCAGGCGCTGCATCTTTTAGACTATAACCCCGAAGAACATCCCGTTGCCCTGCAACTGGGCGGTGCTGACCCCGGTGAACTTGCAGAGGCCACGGCGCTGGCTGTTGACTATGGCTATGACGAGGTCAACCTGAACTGTGGGTGTCCATCGGATCGTGTCCAGGCGGGCACCTTTGGCGCTGTCTTGATGCACACCCCTCAGCAGGTGGCCGCTTGTGTGCGTGCCATGGGTGACGCCGCAGGTCCAGTGCCGGTGACCATCAAATGCCGTTTGGGTGTGGATGATCAAAATGTGCAGGAGACCTTACCCAACTTTATCGATCACATGGCTGGGGCCGGTGTCACGCGGCTGATCATTCATGCGCGCAAAGCATGGTTGAAAGGCTTAAGCCCAAAAGAGAACCGAGAGGTTCCGCCGCTCGATTATGATCTTGCGCGGCGCATGAAAGTGCGCCATCCGCAGATGCATATTTCGATCAATGGGGGGATTGATAGCCTGTCGATGGCCCAGAAGATGCTTCACTCAGGGTTCGATGGGGTGATGATCGGACGGGCCGCCTATCACAATCCCTATGATATCCTGGGGCAGGCCGATCAACAGATTTTTCAGTGCAACAAACCCTCCCTCTCACGTGTCGCGGTTGTGCATGCGATGCGTCCTTATCTCAAGGATGAACGGGCGAAGGGCACAAAGCTTTCGCATATCACACGTCATATGCTGGGCCTTTTTGCAGGCCAGCCAGGCGCGAAGCAGTGGCGTCGCACACTTTCAGAGCAAAGCCACAGGGCTGATGCCGGGCTTGATGTGATCGACGAAGCTCTTGCACATTTTTCCGAGACAATAGACTAAAGGCGGATGATAACGCTTTTGTTGCTGTTGATCCTGTTGCTGCTTGTGGGCGGTTTTGCAGGGGTTTTGGCCGGATTGCTTGGTGTCGGAGGGGGGATCGTCTTGGTGCCTGCCTTCTACTATGTGTTCCAATCCATCGGCTATGGCGGTGATCAGTTGATGCAGCTCTGTGTGGCCACATCCCTAGCCACGATTGTTGTGACATCCTTGCGCTCTGTCCGCACACATCATGCCAAGGGCGCTGTGGACCTTTACATCTTGAAAACCTGGTCGCCCGGACTTGCCGTGGGCGCATTGATCAGCGTTTGGGTGGCCCAAGCGTTACGCTCGGATACGTTGACACTCCTCTTTGCTGGATTGGCGGTCCTCATCGCGGGCTATATGGCGTTTTCCCGCACAACCTGGCGTTTGGGGGAGACCATGCCAGGCAGAGCCGTGCGCCTCATTGTTTCGCCTCTTGTGGGCGGGTTGTCCGTTCTGATGGGCATCGGGGGCGGAAGTTTTGGCGTGCCGGTGATGACGCTTTACGGACAGCCCATTCACCGCGCCGTGGCAACGGCGGCGGGGTTTGGCGTGGTAATTGCGGTGCCTTCTGTGGTAGGCTTTTTGATGTCGCCCACACCGTCCCATGCGCCGCCGGGAACGCTCGGGCTTGTCAACCTGCCCGCCTTTGCCGTGATCGTTGCGATGACACTGATCACGACACCCTGGGGCGTTCATCTGTCCCATAAGCTTGATCCCGCCCCTTTGAAGCGCGTATTTGCGGTGTTTTTGTGCTTGGTGGCCCTCAATATGAGCCTGAAAACGCTTTTATAAGATTTTGCCGGAGTCAAAATTCAAAACCCGAGCAGACGGGCTTAAAGAAAATATATAAAAGGACTTGCGCGGGCAAAGCCCGCGCGCCGTAAGGTCAAGCCCGTTTTAGATCCGGCGGCAAAGCCTCCTGCGCAAGCTGCGGAACCAAGGTCTCGAATGACACCACCTCGGTCTGTTTTTCCCCAAGCCGGCGAAGCGTGACCGTACCCTCCGCGATCTCTTGGCGTCCAACGGCCAGGATAATCGGCACTTTTGCGTGTGAATGCTCCCGCACCTTGTAGTTGATTTTCTCGTTCCTCAAATCCACTTCTGCCTTCACGCCCGCCGCGTTCAGAGCGGCGCAAACGTCTTCGCAAAACGCATCTGCATCTGACACGATCGAGGCCACCACAACCTGCCGGGGTGCCAACCAAAACGGCAGACGGCCGGCGTAATTCTCAAGCAAAATACCTATAAACCGCTCGAAAGACCCTAATGTGGCGCGATGTAAGATCACCGGTCGATGCTTTGCGCCATCCGCGCCGATGTAATGCGCCTCAAGACGGTCCGGCAGCACGAAATCCGCTTGCAGAGTGCCGCATTGCCACTCTCGCCCAATGGCGTCTGTTAAAACAAATTCCAGTTTCGGACCATAAAACGCGCCCTCGCCAGGATTAAGCGTTGGCTCAATACCAGCAGCGTGGGTCGCCGCCAAAAGGGCGGCCTCTGCCTTGTCCCAAACGGCGTCATCACCCGCGCGCACAGTGGGTCGGTCCGAGAATTTTACAGAAAATTCATCGAAACCAAGGTCTTCATAGACGGCGCTTAGAAATTGGATGAATTTTTCTGTTTCGCTTTCGATCTGATCTTCCTGACAGAAAATATGACCATCATCCTGCGTAAAGCCCCGCACCCGCATAATCCCATGTAAAGCCCCAGAGGGTTCATAGCGGTTGCACGACCCGAATTCCGCCATTCGCAACGGGAGATCGCGATAGCTTTTCAGCCCTTGATTAAAAATTTGCACATGGCAGGGGCAATTCATGGGCTTTAAAGCATTGATCGCCTTTTCCCGTGCATGCTCCTCATCCACTTCGACAATAAACATATGCTCTTGATACTTTTCCCAATGCCCTGAGTCTTCCCACAGCTTGCGGGCCACGACCTGTGGCGTGTTCACCTCGACATACCCGCCACGGTGTTGCGCACGGCGCATGTAGTTCTGAAGTTCTGTGTAAATGCGCCAGCCATGGGGATGCCAGAACACTTGGCCCGGCGCTTCTTCCTGCATGTGAAAGAGACCCATCTCGCGCCCCAAGCGGCGGTGATCGCGCTTTTCCGCCTCTTCCAAAAACTGTAAATGTGCTTTCAGGCCGTCACGGTTTTTGAACGCCACCCCATAGATGCGTTGCAACATCGGTCTTGTATTATCCCCCAGCCAATAGGCGGCTGCGACATGCATCAGTTTAAAGGCATCGGCGGGCACCTGGCCGGTGTGTTGTAGATGGGGCCCACGGCACAGGTCCATCCAGTCGCCATGCCAATACATGCGTATCGGCTCCCCCTCTGGGATGCGGTCTATAAGCTCCACTTTGTAAGGTTCATTGTGATCGATGTAGTACTGGCGCGCTTTCTCTCGCGGCCAGACTTCACTGCGAATTGGATCGCGCGCGTTGATGATCGCCTTCATCTGCGCTTCGATTTTGGACAAATCATCGGGCGTAAATGGGGCCTCGCGGTCAAAATCATAGAACCAGCCGTTGTCACGCACGGGGCCAATGGTCACTTTTGTTTCGGGATAAAGCTCCTGCACGGCCCGCGCCATGATGTGGGCAAGATCATGGCGGATTAACTCCAGTGACGGAACATCGTCCGCCATTGTGTGAAGGGTGATCGATGCATCTTTTGTGATCGGCCACGATAAATCCCAATGCTGGCCATTCAAAGACGCGCTGATGGCCTTTTTGCCGAGAGAACTCGAGATACTTTTTGCAATGTCTGATGCGGTGGTCCCCTCTTGCACGATGCGCTCATGTCCATCAGGGAATGTCAGAGTGATATCGCTCATGGCGCGTTATCCTTATCGATTTGGCGCCCACGGCACGCCCGGTTGATGTTTAGCCATGATTTGGAGAATAGGCCGGACAGTGTCAACACGTCTTCAGAACATTTTACAGCGTTACATGTATAAATCAGATCGTTTACGTCATATCGTAATGCTCTTGTATATGCGCCTGAGATTGGTCTATGTCGCAGGTGGAGCGGTGGCCGAGTGGTCGAAGGCGCACGCCTGGAAAGTGTGTAGGCGGGAAACCGTCTCGAGGGTTCGAATCCCTTCCGCTCCGCCAC